>NZ_JBEHFV010000012.1:0-64803 GCF_040225855.1 Corynebacterium sp. KPL2850 | reverse complement strand
CGAAGCCGCCGGATCAGCTACACTTACTATCGCATCTTGATTAAATCCCCGTGTCCACTTTCCGGGGTTCGGGCCCGTACTTGCAGCCCCAATTGCAAAGTTCAAGCACCCCTACATCACGCTAATTCTCACGTATTTCCTCGGCGTGGTGCTTTTTATGTTTATCCCCAGCGCTGCTGGGCTCGCTATTTTGCTTCTAGTGCTATTGCTTCCAGTGCTGAAGGCGGTAGGGGTTAGCCCCGCAGCAGCAGGCGCGGTCATCGTGTCAGCCTCTGCATTGCCCATGGGGCCGGCATCGGGAACCTCGGTGCTGTCGGCGCGAACCATTGAGTTATCCCCCGTCGTCTACTTTGTTCAGTATCAGCTGATCGTGGCCATTCCTACTGCTATTGCAATTGCTATCACTCACTATTTCGTGCAGCAGCATTACGATAAGCGGGATTTGGAAGACTACAAGGAAACCGACACCATGGGCGATGGTTCTGGCGAAGCAGGCCCGAAGTGGTACGGGATATTTCTCGCGCTGCCCATTATCTTGTTGATAATCTTTAGCCCCTTGGTTAATGACAGCATCGAGCTGAGCACAGTGGGAGCATTCGTAATTGTCTGGCTATTGGCCATGCTGTGCGAAATCATTCGCCATCGTTCTTTTGCCACCGCAACTGAACAAGCCACATCCTTTTTCACGGGTATGGGAAAGATGTTTGGTGGCATCGTCGCATTGATTATCGCGGCACAAATCTTCGCCACTGGGTTGACGGCTACGGGTGCCATTTCCATGCTCATCGATGGAGGCCAGCAACTCGGCGCCGGCGCTATCGTCATCACCCTCATGTTCACCTTGATTGTGGGCCTGGTGACGTTCTTGACCGGTTCCGGTGTCGGCGCATTCTCTTCCTTTGCCAGCCTGGTGCCTGATGTCAGCCGTGGACTCGGTGCTTCGGCAGCAGCAGTGATTACCCCAATGGAATTTGCCAGTGGTTTATTCCGCGCGGTTTCTCCGGTCTCCGGAGTAATCATTTCCGTTGCCGGTGGCGTAGGGATTTCTACCACCGAGCTTATTCGGCGCACGCTCCTTCCAATGGGGGTTGGCTTTGTCGTGATGATCGTATCCAGCCTGGTCTTGCTCTAAGCAATATCTGGGGCCACAACCTACATCCGTAAAAGTAAGGAATTTATCATGGGAATCGGCGCACTGAACTCGTCTTTTCAGAAGAAGGGCTATGTCACAGCGGACATGGAAGCCCACTGGGAAGAAGCACAACTTATCCAGACGATTTTCGCTGTTGAAGCAGCAATGGCGCGGACTCAGGGACACATGGGAATCATCCCGCAGGAGGCTGCCGAGGCAATCTCAGACAATGCAGTTGCCAGTGATGAGCTGATAGAAAAAGCCCAAAGCGGCGGGGTTGGCAACCCTTCGGTTGCTGTCCTCGATGCGCTGCGGGAAGCGATTCCGGAAGACCAGCGCGGTTGGGTCCATTACGGGGCGACAACTCAAGATATTTTGGATACCGCGCGGGCCCTGCAGATCAAGGCAGCGACTGACCTAATACTGGAACGCTTGAACGCCGTGATTGCAGCTACCGCCAAACTTGCTCACGAGCATGCAAAGACGTTAATGGTCGCGCGCACCAATGGGCAGTATGCATTGCCGACGACACTGGGTACGCGCTTCGCGCGGTGGAATGCGGAACTGCGCCGGAGCAGGGAACGCTTGGAAGCGATGCGCGAGCGCACGGAACAGATTCAATTTACCGGTGCTGTAGGCACGCTGGCCTCTTTTGGAGAACAGGGCCCCGAGCTAAGCCAGCGCCTTGCCAAAGAATTGGAACTGGTTTATCAACCGGTTTCCTGGCATGCGAGCTCGGATACAATGACAGAGCTTGCGACTACCGTGGCTATCTTGGGGCAAAGTCTGGCCAAGATTGCAGAAGATCTCTTTGCTATGCAGCAATCCGATTTGGTCGAGGCCCGCGAGGACATGGATGCACATACTTCCGGTTCGTCCACCATGCCGCAAAAACTTAATCCCTTTGCCACAATGAAAATTTCCGTGGGAGCCAGCATGGCTTGTGGCATGGCGGCAAACATGCTGACGCAAGCGCCGGCCACCTTTGAACGCGACCACCGCCAATCCGAGATCCACCGCAACCTGATTCCACAAATCTTTGTTGCCGTCGATGGAGCGCTGGAAAAGTTGGGCCAGCTCTTTCCGCGATTGCGTTTTGATGCACAAGCATTAGAAGGCACTGTAAAAAGCGCGGGTGTCTCATTGATGACTGAAGGGATCATGATGGAGCTGGCTCCGCATATTGGTCATAGTGCCGCACACGACGCTCTTCAGGACTTCGCCCGAGAAAATAAAGAGAACGGCACCTGCTTGGAAGAGTTTTGTGCGGCTCACCCTAAGCTCGCGAGTGTTTCGGAAAAGCTGGACTTTGATTCCTTGACAAACCCAGCCAATTACATCGGCCAAGCCGTTGAAATCGCGGAATCGGCACAGGAATAGGTCAGGTATAAGTACAGCAAAGACCACCAGTACGCAAAAGGTTCAGGCTGTCTTTAAGTAGCAGTGACTGCGTCATCGACGGCTTGGGGCTGAGCGCGATCACCCACGATAACCACGGTTAGCGGTTGGTTCAATGAGGCCGCGGCTACATCATTGGCGTGTTCATTAGGAAGTGCGAGCAAGACGGTGGCAGAAGATACTTCGCCCTCCGCAGTGGTGGTGGAGACCACTCGGGCACCGGAGGCAATGACGCGGGCGGTCGCGGGCTGGGAATCGGTGGCATCGCTTGCCGTGACGATATCGACGGTATCGCCGTGCTGTAGGTGGGGAATGATGTCTGGATCGGCAAGTTTTACCGGGATCATGCGGCCAGAGCTGCCTTCCGCAGAATCGTCAGACCCCGATTCGGCGACGAGGCTAGAGACTAACTCTTGGCCTAGGAGCCGCTGGCTGGTGACCACCTCACCCTTGCCCGCGGCGGCGGTGATGATGCGGCCGGCGATGTCGGAAGGGGCATCGGCAAGCGCGCTGCTAGGAATGGAGGAAGAAGGCAGGCGCTCGAGGGAGACATCGGCGGCGGACAGCTCCGCGCCGGCGGGCAGATCGTGGCTAAAGACCAGCACCTGCGGCAGTTCTTTTGCCCTGGAAATCGCGGAGACCAGCGCGGCAACGAGCAGGGCCAAGGCAATGGCGCGGCGCACGAGCACGCCGCGGCGGTGGCCAGGGGTACGCAGGGTGCGAAAGAATTGAGAGATTCGCGGTGACGGAGAATGAGCCATGCACAATTAGACTGCGCTACCGCCCGCACGGTTCCCTGCGTTTAGGAAGAAAAGCGGTGGATTCCTGCGGCGGTAACCACGGCCTCGACGCGGCGATCGTGGGCTGTAGCCGGGATAGAGTCAAGAAACTCGGTGGGGTAGACCATGGCGAGTACCGTGGGGTGGTTGCGCGGCACCAAGGAAAGCGCGCGGTCGTAGTAGCCGCCGCCCTTGCCCAGGCGGTTTCCGGCCGCATCGATGGCCATAGCGGGGGCCAAAATCAGATCGCAACCGCACAGCACCCGGCTATCAAAACGCGGGCCAGCCGGCTCGGAAATGCCCAACTGACCAGGCTGCATGCTGTGCGGACCCTTGTAATCTGCCCAGTTCAAAACGCCATTGCCGCAGGTGATGGGCAATAATACGCGGTCGACGCGGCGGGAAAGCCACGGGATGAAATCCGCCCCGCCTGGCTCTGTGCCCAACGGCCAATAGGCAGCGACGCTCGATACGCCGGAAAGATCGGGCTCTAACTGCTCGCGCAGGGCAGTGGTCCATTCCGCGCGCTCATCGGCGGTGAGGCTGCGGCGCGCGCGAAGCAGGCGGGTGCGCAGTTGCTCTTTGATATCGCTGGAAGAAGGCATAAATAAATAATAGCGTCCGTGGCGTAGCGCTACACAGGAAAATCGTGCGCCGTTGTACCCTAAGATCCATGGCTAATGAACGCGAAGATTCCGCCTCCGGAATCACCACGGTTGTAGTTCCAGCGGCTGGCATGGGCACCCGCTTTCTGCCCGCCACGAAAACCGTCCCTAAAGAATTGCTGCCCGTTGTGGATACTCCCGGCATTGAATTGATTGCTGAGGAAGCAGCTTCAGTGGGCGCGCGCCGGCTTGCGGTCATTACCGCACCCGAAAAGCAAGAAGTAATGCGCCATTTTGCGGAATTTCCGGATCTGGTAGAAACCTTAGATTCCCGCGGCAAGGATGAGCAGGTGGCCAAGGTCAACCGCGCTCACCAGCTCATTGAGCCCATCGCGGTAGAGCAAGAAAAGCCCTTGGGCTTGGGCCATGCCGTGGGGCTGGCGGAAGAAGTCCTGGCAGATGACGAGGACTCTTTTGCCGTCATGCTGCCGGATGACATCGTGCTGCCGGCCACCGTTATGGCGGATATGGCGCGCGTTCGCGCCGAGCTTGGCGGCAGCGTGCTGTGCGCGTTTGCAGTGCCGCAGGAGCAGACGTTCAACTACGGCGTTTTTGACGTAGAAGATACTGACGCGCCGGGCGTGAAAAAGGTCGTTGGCATGGTGGAAAAGCCGGACCCAGAGGACGCGCCATCCAACCTGGTAGCTACTGGGCGCTACCTTTTGGACCGCAAGATCTTTGATGCGCTGCGCCGCATCGAACCGGGCAAGGGTGGTGAATTGCAGCTGACCGATGCCATCGAGCTGCTCATTGAAGAAGGCGAGCCCGTCCACGTGGTGGTCCACGAGGGCAAACGCCACGATTTGGGCAACCCCGGCGGCTATATCCCGGCCAACGTGGACTTTGGCCTGCGCGATGAAAAATACGGCCCAGCGCTGTATAAAGCTATTAAACAAATCATGTCCGATTTCGAGGCGGAACAAGGCCTTAACTAATTACCTTGCACCGCGCGCACGTGCGTTGAGGGAAGCAAGGTAAAGGGCAATAAGAAAGGGCGGGCAGAGACCGTATGCGTTCAGTTGATGACCAGTTGGCGCTGGTTACTGATGCGGCGACGACCCCGGAGCCGGTGCGGATGAGCATTTCTAATGCGCTGGGGTTAATGTGCGCCGAGCAGGTGCAGGCCAATCAGCCTTTACCGGGCTTTCCCCAGGCGGCCATCGATGGGTATGCGGTTCGCGCCGTTGATATCGGTGGCGAGCGCGGGTTGAAGGTTCGGCGCCCGAAGAATCAGGACCAAGATGGCAGCGAGGGGGAGGAGTCGGCTGAGCAGGCCGATGACGCCGCCGCGCAGCCCGCCCCACCAGAGGTCGAGCGTTCCTTGCCCGTAGTGGGCGAGGTTCCGGCCGGTTCGAAGCAGCCGTTGCGCTTGCAGCCCAAGCAAGCAGTGCGGGTCTATACGGGCGCGCCCTTGCCCACGCTTGCCGATGCCGTCCTACCCCTCGAATGGACCGATCGCGGCCGCAAGCGCATCACGGCGCACCGGACGGTGCGCTCGGGCGACTTCGTCCGCCGCGTGGGCGATGATATCCAGCCCGGCGATGTCGCTGTATCCTCTGGCACCGTCCTCGGCCCAGCGCAGATTGGCCTGCTGGCCGCCGTGGGCCGCTCCAAGGTGCTGGTTTATCCGCGCCCGCGCGTGACCATCGTGTCCTTTGGCCGCGAGTTGGTCGATGTGGACAAGGAACCGGGCCTGGGCCAAGTCTTTGATGTGAACTCTTATTCCTTGGCCGCCGCCGCAAAGGAAGCGGGGGCGGACGTGGTCCGCGTAGGCATTGCCGAAGGCGAACCCCGCCGCATCCGGGAAGTGCTAGAAACCCACATCACGCGCAGCGAAGCCCTTGTGATTACCGGTGCCGTTGGTGGCGCCGGTGCCGAACAGATCCGCGAGATTTTGGCGGAAATCGGCGATATAGATACCTCCCGCGTGGCCATGCACCCAGGATCCGTGCAAGGCTTTGGGCTAGTAGGAGATGAGCGCATCCCTACATTTCTTCTTCCTTCGAACCCGGTTTCGTCGCTGGTTATTTTCGAAATCTATATTCGTCCCTTGATTCGCCTGGCCTTGGGCAAGCGCAACGCCCACCGCCGAGTGGTGCGTGCCCGCGCGCTGAACCACATCGATTCCCGCCCCGGACGCCGTGGTTTCATCCGCGCCCGCTTGATGCGCGATGCCGAGACCGCCGATTACTTGGTCGAGGGCCTTGGCGGAGCGACCGGTGCGCCGGCGCACCTCTTGGCTGGACTTTCCGAGGCCAATGCCATGATCCGCGTGCCTGAGGAAGTCACCGAGATTCGCCCGGGTGATGTCGTTGACGTCTTATTCCTTACCCAGCGCAGCTAATGCTTGACCCTTTCGGTACCGCTGCGGCCAAGTTGCGCCATCCAGTTACTGGGCCCACCGATGATTTGCACCCCGGTTGGCCGGAGGCGACGCCTACGGTGCAGCTGCCTTCCTCGGGGACGCTGCCGTCCGGCGGGCGCTTGCGGCTGCGGCCTTTGCTGCGCTCGGATGGTCCCGAATGGCGGCGCCAGCGCATTGAAGACGAACCATTGCTCCGGCCGGTGGAGCCGACCCAAGCAACCACTTGGGCAGCGGCCCATAGCTCGCAATCCTGGTGGAATTACCTCATGTTTTTGCGCAACTCCGCGCGCGATGCGCAGGTAGTCCCCCTGGCCATTGAGCTCGAGGGAAAGTTCGCCGGCCAGGTAACACTTGGCAATATCCAGCACGGCAGCATCCGGGACTGTTGGATTGGCTATTGGGTTTATTCCGCCGTGCAGGGCGCGGGCGTTGCCACCGCGGCCACGGCCCTGGGCGTGGATCACGCCTTTGGGCGGGTAGGACTGCACCGAGTGACCGCAACCTACTTGGAACAAAACCCCGCCTCCGGGCGCGTGCTGGAGGCCAACGGTTTTCGCTCCGAGGGATTTTTGCGCCGCAACCTGCATATCGATGGCGCCTGGCGGGATCACCATTTCGTGGCCCTAGTCAAGGAAGATTTTTCATCCACAGCGGTTGAGCGGCTGCGCCAAGCTGGGCGTTTGGTGTGAAAAGCATCCTTAATTCCGGGGGATGCTTTCTCAGTTTTCACATAAGTAACAACATTGTAATTTACGGCTTCTGTGGCCCCTAAAGTGCGGTTTTAGCGATTACAGTGGAGTAATCATATGCACCCCAAGGGAAGGTCCTTAAGTCGTGTCCACAGCTGTGCCAGTTATTGCAATCATCGTGGTGTGGCTCTTCGTGCTCGCGCCGTGGCTACTGGGCAGGAGCAATCGCCCGATGAGCCATACCGGCGAGGCCTTTGAGGATACCCGCGTGCTCTTTTCCGGCGATTCCGGCAATGTCGCTGGCCGCCGCCGCCCGCGCCTGCGGGCCGATGATGTCCACCGAAGTGCGTCGGATGAGGATCAAGATTACGAGGTCGTATCCGCTTCCACGGAGGACTCGGACCGCGAGGCAGACGTCGATGACGTGCTGATCGATGAAGAGGCAGAGGACCGCGCTTCCCGTGGACAGTCACGGACCATTGCCGGTGCTGCCCGCCGCGCCCGGGCGCAACCCTTTGGCGTGGGTGGTCGCGGATTCCGCTCCGCCGCCCATGAGGGCGAGGCAGACGCTCACGACGAGCACGCCACCCCGGCGGAGGAGACGGCAGAGACCATCGAGGGTGAAGTCATTGAGGAATCCGCGGTTCCAGCCGCTGCCGCTGATACCACCGATGCGACCAATGCCACCACTCCCGCCGATAGCGCGCGTACGTCTAGGGACTCCGACGATGCAGATGTGAACACGGACGATGCCGATGATGTCTTGCTCGATGATGACGAGCGCGCCGGCGAGGAAGCAGGCGGTGCAAAGCGCAAGGGCCGCCGCGGCGATGTGGTTGCCAATTCCACCGAGTCCTTCACCGCGCCGGTGGCAGCGGACATTGCCGAGGACGCGTATGACTACGACGAGACCTATACTTCCCCGGTTGACCTGATGTATCCGGGCGCGGTTGATCCCGCCCCAGTCATTGATGCAGAAGAACCGGACACCGCGGAAACCGACTCCGCAGAGTCTGAATCCGAAGGTGCAGCAGAGGAATCGGCGGAAGCAGATGAGTACGGCGCCCGTGGCGCTGAGGACGCGGCGCTGAATACAGACCTTTCTGAGGACGAGGTGGCATTTGCTCAGCGGCGCCTTGGCCGCGGTGGTTGGGACCCAGTAGCGGAAAAGGAGAAGTCCGCTACCCGCTATCAGCGCCGCCAGCGCACGCTCATCGGCCTAGCCATCGCAGTGGTCCTCACCGTGGCCCTCGGCATTGTGGCCGGCGGATGGACCTGGTGGTTGGCAGGCATCGTCGGTGTTCTGACCAGTACCTATCTGGTGGCGCTGCGCGCACAAGTCCGCCAAGAACAAGCGCTATTGCGGCGCCGAGTAAAGCACCTGCGCCGCGCGCGGTTGGGCGTTCACAATACCGATGATGAGGCATTGAAGATCCCCCGCAACCTGCGCCGTCCGGGCGCGGTCGTCGTCGAGATCGATGATGAAAGCCCCGACTTTGAGCACCTTCCCTTAAGCTACAGCGATGATGAGGACGGCGACTTTGATGGCCCGCACGCCGGGACCAATGGGGTAGGGCGCCGCGATGACCTAGCCGCTCGCCGCGCAGGTTAATTAGCCGGCTGCATCCTCGCTTCCGTGGAGCTTTTCGGTTTCCTCCGGCCATACGCCGGAGGTAGCCCGGCGGTGGGAGCCCAAGAGATGGGTATCGACCATCCCTATTGCCTCCATGAGCGCAAAGCAGGTCACCGGCCCCACGAACTTAAAACCGGCCTTTTTCAATTCCCGCGACATGGCCTGCGATTCTGGGCTCTTGTTCGGAATATCCTCCATGACCTCGGGGTAGATATTTTCTGTGGGCTGAAAGCTCCAAATGAAATCCGCTAAGCCACCCTCTTCGCGCAGTTTAATGGTGGCCTTCGCATTATTGATGGTGGCGCGGATCTTGGGCTCGTTGCGGATAATGGTGGCATCGGCAAGCAAGTGCTCCACCTCGGCCTCGCCGAATTCTGCTACCTTTTCCGGATCAAAGTGGCAAAAGGCCTGGCGGAAGGCGGGGCGCTTTTTTAATACCACGGCCCAAGACAACCCAGACTGGAAGGACTCCAGGCTCAGGCGCTCAAAAAGGCCGGCCTCGTCCCTAATGGGAAGTCCCCATTCGGTGTCGTAATAATCCGTCAATAGCGACGATGCCACGGCCCACGGCGTGCGGGCTACACCGTTCTCGTCATAGGCCAGCGGGGTGCGTTCTTCGGTGGTGGTGTCAGTGTCCATGGGAGGTTCTCCTATTGCTGTGTAGTGCTTATTTTTCTTGTCTTTCCCCATTGAAGCAGCTATTGCGGGTGGGATGCAGCGTGTACCTCGCCAGATGGTGAAATTGCGAGCTCAGGGCGTGGGGCGGCGGTGTCTTCGCGTTGGGGTGGGCATTCGATGTAGTCTATTGACCATGAATAGACTTGCCGTTCGTGATGCCGCGTTGCTGCTTTTTCGGTTGGTCCTCGGGCTCATCTTTATTGCGCACGGCGTGGACAAGATGTTCATGGACGGAATGGATGAGACGGTTGGGCAGTTTTCTGCCCTCGGCATCCCGCAGCCACAGATAGCCGGTTATGCCGCCGCAATCGGGGAGATGGTGGGTGGCGCCTTCCTCGTCATTGGTTTGTTAACCACCTTTGCCGCTGCGGCGCTGGCCGTGGACATGGTGGGCGCGCTGTACTTCGTGCACTGGGGAAATGGCCTCTTTGCCGGCGACGGTGGCATCGAGTACCCCTTGGTGCTGTGCATGTCCCTCATAATGATCGTTATTTTTGGTTCTGGCCGGGCGAGCTTGGATAGGGCGTTAAGTAATGTTGACGCATAGCCAAGTGCAAGCGGCGATTTCCGCCCAGCTGGATGGCGAAGAAGCGGAGCTTTCCGCAGACGTCATCGACGCCCACCTAGAACACTGCGCGGAGTGCCGAGCGTTTCGCGATAAGGCAGCGGCGCTATCGCGTTCCTTAAGCTTCGTGGAACCGGCGGATTCCGGCATGTCGCCGCCGACGGATCTTTCTGAGGTGATCCTCGCCGGGGTAGAACCGGAGTGGAAGCGGGCATCGAGCGCCAGGCAGGCCAACCTCACGGTGGCACGCAGTGCCTTGGTAGTCATGGGACTCGTTTTTGCGGTGTGGGCCATCGTGCAAGTGGTGCGTGCTTCCGGCCTAGTGCCGCTGGGCACAGAGGGTTCGGTGCTGGACCCTGCGGCCGATCCAGACCGCGCCAACCTGCTGATGGAAGGCGCGGCCGTGCGCTTTGGCATGGCGTGTGGCCTGCTGTGGAGCGCCTGGCGCCCAGCCTCTGTGACCGGGCTTTTCCCGGTATCCGCCACGATGTTTGCATTTCTTTTTGGCTTTGGTGTGCGCGATATTGCGCTCGGCACCGTCACCATGGAACAGGTCTATCTGCTCATCGCTACCGCGCTGTCGACCATTAGTCTGGCCTGGGCGTGGGCTGCCGAGAAGGGCTACCTGGTGCGCGCGTGGTGGAAATCCTTGAACGCGCAGCCGCACTAAGGCGAACGGGTTTCTGCCACCTATTTCCAGCTGGGCAGCCACATCATGGATTGATACCAAGACTCCGGGATGATGAAGCCGTATAAGATGGGCGCGAAGTAGAAGAACATTGCGACCACCAGCGCGAGATAGCAGGCGGCTGCAAACGTTCCCCGCCGCATCGGCCCGCCAGCGATGCGCCTAATCCACCGCCACCTGATGGGCTTACCGCGTCCGACCATTTGGCCTAGCGTGAGGGCGAGAAGCACGATGACAAACGGGATAAACGCGGTGGCATAAAAGAAGTACATCTGCCGGTCAAAGGCCGCCAGCCACGGGAGAAATCCGGCCGCAAAGCCCACGAGGGGAATGAGGAAGGCGCGGTTGCGGCGGATGATAAGCGACCAAAGCCCCCAAAGTACTGCGGGGACTACCAGCCACCAGATCGCCGGGGTGCCAAAGAGGTAGAGCATCTTGCGGCATTCGCCACCGCCGCTGCATTCCAGGTCCGTACTTGAGTAATACAAAATGGGCCGAGCCCCGGCCAGCCATGCCCACGGCTTGGAATCCCACGGGTGGTGGTGGCCACCAGAAGAGGTCAAGCTGGCGTGAAAATCCAATACGGAGGAGTGGTAATAAAACCAGCCGGCCACAGGCTCCGGTAAGTGCATGAGCCAAGAGTCTTCCCCGATGGTCCCATCCACCTTGGCGTGCCGGTAGACCGCGGTCTCTGAGGCAAACCACGCCCGCCAGCTCCACACATAAATCATTACGGGCACGGCGACCAGGGAGGCGAGTGCTGCGGGAGTATCGCGAATGAGCGTGCCCACAATATAGCGGCGAATGCCATACTTGCGGCGCAGAGCGAGGTCACTAAAGACGCAGAGCAGGCCGAAAAACATGATGTAGTACAGCCCAGACCATTTCACGGCAAGCGACAGGCCTAAAAAGACTCCGGCGGTAAAGCGCCACCACCGGAAGCCAAAGCGTGGCCCGAATGGGGAGGTGCCCATCTCGTTGCTCAACAGGGCGTGGTGGAGGCGCTCGCGCATCTGTTGATGGTCGCGGGCTAGTGCCCACGCTGCGGCCACGATGAAAAAGACCTGGAAGATATCCAGCATGCCGAATTTCGCGGAGACCAAGAGGACGCCATCGCAGACGGCCAGAATGCCGGCAAAGGTGGCCACTTGCCAGGAAAAGGACAACCGGCGGGCCAGCGCCATGGTCATCAGGACGGTGCCGACGCCGAAGAGGGCCGTCATCAAGCGCCAGCCCAGCGGGGTATAACCAAAGACCCATTCCGAAATGGCAATGATCTGCTTGCCCAACGGCGGGTGAACCACGAGCCCAAAGCCCGGGTTGGTCTCGATACCGCCGGTGAATAAGTTATCCCAGCTTTTGACCATGTCCCAGGCCTGGGGGACATAGTGCTTTTCATCGAAGACGGGAGTGCCCTGTGATACCGGCGCGGTAAGGCCCACGAACCGGGTGATCAGTGCGAGAACGGCGATGATGCCGGTGCTTATCCAATCGGCCTTGCCCCACGTGTAGGTGCGCGGTGTCGGCGGCATCACGCGGTTATGCGGGGTGCGCGGTGAGCTAGAGGGGGCAGCGGTATCAATAGTCACGAAAAAGAGTTTAGGCGACGAGCCTGCGCGCGGGCGCATAGGAGAATGTGGAATGCTAGAGGCATGTCAGCTTTAGGTCTGGAACCACTTCCGCGCGGCGTTATCCTTGCCGCCACGCCCTTGGGAAATGCCGGTGATGCCTCGGCGCGCCTGATGCAGGCATTGGCGCATGCTGATGTCATCGCCGCCGAAGATACCCGCCGCGTGCGCAACCTGGCGCAGGCCCTGGGCATCGAAATTTCCGGGTCCGTGGTATCCAACTTTGACCACAATGAGCAGGCGCGTGCGCAGCAGCTTATCGATGCCGCCCAGCACGGCACCGTCCTCGTGGTCACCGATGCCGGCATGCCGATCATCTCCGATCCAGGCCTGTCACTGGTGGCCGCGGCTGCCGAGCGCGATATTCCCGTGACGTGTTTCCCAGGCCCCTCGGCGGTGCCTACGGCGCTTGCCCTCTCTGGTCTGGGCGTGGGCCACTTCCTCTTCGATGCATTCCCGCCGCGCAAGCCTGGCCCGCGAAAGGCGTGGCTGGAATCGCTGCGCAATGAAAAACGCGCCATCGTATTTTTTGAATCTCCCCACCGCATCGCCGAGACGCTTGCCGATGCCACCCAGATCCTCGGCGGCGATCGCCCCGCCGCGGTGTGCCGCGAGCTGACCAAGACGTACGAGGAAGTGCGCCGCGGCTCGCTAGCTGAGCTGGCCGAATGGGCGAGCGAGGGAGTCAAGGGCGAGATTACCGTGGTCATCGAAGGTGGAACCGGCGCTGCCGTGACCGCCGCAGACTTGGTCCCGCACGCCTTGGAGCTGGCCGCGGCCGGCATGCGCTTAAAGGACGCGTGTAAGCAGGCCGCCAAGGGGACTGGGGTATCCAATCGGGAGCTTTATGATGCCGCACTAGAGGCCCGCTGAGTACCCGTTAGCTGAACACTTGTTGAGGTGACAGCAGCTTATTTCTATGCAGTGTATAAAAGGTCACAATTAGCCGTGCTAGCAGGTAGTTTCACGCCTTGGTATAAGTTATCGAATCGTTATACTTTCCGGGCGTGTGGCGTCTAAAAGCCGTCTACGTGGGGATATGCGCTTATAAGTGTGCAGGAAGCATTAAGGAAATGTTCAAAAATGTGCATAAGCTGGGGTTTTGGTAACAAAACGGTTTGAAAAATTGGGGTCATAACACCACTGTAGAGAGCATGACTAATACTGAAAATAACGGCACTGGCGTGCCCGAAGAAGGGAAGGGGCCCGGCGAAGCGCCTGCTGGGACCACTTCTACTGCTTCGAGCGAGCAGCCGATTGAGGATTATCAAACGGTAGAAGAGGCACTGGACGAACAGACGGCGACGAGCCAGATCCAGGACATGATCAACTCTGAGGGGTTCCACCCCGAAGAGTATGACGACCCGGAAATCGAAGTTGCTGCGGACCGCGATAATATCCCGATTGACTGGACCATCATGGGTATTGCGGGTGTTCTCGTTGCCGCCATCGTTATCTGGGGACTTGCCGCCCCGGATAACTTCGCCGACTTTTCTTCCGCGGCCCTGACGTGGGTCGTCGATAAGTTCGGTTGGGCTTACGTGCTCTTTGGCACCGTCTTCGTGGCCTTCGTGATCTTTATCGCTTCCTCCAAGTTTGGTTCCATCAAGTTGGGCCACATTAACGAGGAACCGGAGTTTTCCACGCCTTCGTGGATCGCCATGATGTTCGCTGCGGGTATGGGCATTGGCCTCATGTTCTACGGTGCTTCCGAGCCGCTGGCGAACTACCGCGACGGTACGCCCGGCCGAGGAACGGAAAACGTGGGCTCATCCATGGCCTACGCCATGTTCCACTGGACGCTGCACCCCTGGGCTGTTTACGCCATTGTTGGTTTGGCCATCGCGTACTCGACCTACCGCATCGGCCGCAAGCAGCTGCTAAGCCAGACCTTCGTGCCGCTCATCGGTGAGCGCCGCGCCAACGGCGGATTGGGCAAGTTCATTGACATCCTGTCCATCTTCGCCACCGTCTTCGGTACCGCTTGTTCCCTGGGCTTGGGCGCGCTGCAGATCCAGGCCGGCCTGGAAGCCTCCGGCATCATCGATAACCCAACCCAGTCCGTGGTTATCGGCATTGTCTTGGTATTGACCCTGGCCTTCTTGCTGTCCGCACTTTCCGGTGTGGGCAAGGGTATTCAGTACGTGTCCAATGCCAACATGGTCTTGGCTGCGGTGCTGGCCATCTTCGTGTTCATCTTGGGCCCAACCGTGACCATCCTGAACCAGATTCCGGGATCCATCGGTAACTACTTCAACTACTTCACCGAGATGATCGGCCGTACCGCCGAGTCCGAGAACGGCACCGCCGGTGAGTGGCTGTCTGGCTACACCATCTTCTACTGGGCATGGTGGGTCTCCTGGTCCCCATTCGTGGGCATGTTCTTGGCGCGCATTTCCCGCGGCCGCTCCGTCCGCGAGTTCTGCTTGGGCGTCCTGCTCATCCCAGCCGGCGTTTCCACCCTGTGGTTCGCCATCTTCGGCGGCACCGCAATCCACATGGAGCAAAACGGCGAATCCATCACCGGCGAATCCGCCGAGGTAGAGCTGTTTAACCTCCTGCACAACCTGCCTGGTGGCTTCATTGCCGGCGTTGTCGCCGTCATCTTGCTGGCCACCTTCTTCATTACCTCCGCGGACTCCGCGTCCACCGTGATGGGTTCGATGACACAAAATGGTGCCGCAACCGCGAAGCCGTGGCTATCCGCCCTGTGGGGTGCTCTGACTGCAGCCGTTGGTTTGACCCTGCTCTTGGTTAATGAGGATGCACTGTCCAACCTGCAGAACGTCACCATCGTGGCGGCGCTGCCGTTCTTGTTCATCGTCATTGGCTTGATGTTCGCCATCTACAAGGACTTGAGCCAGGACATCATTTACCTTGAGTACCGCGAGGCGCAACAGTTCCAGCGCAAGATGGCCCGCGAACGCCGCTTGCACCGCGACTACCAGCGCACGCAGGAGCTCAAGAAGCGCCGCAACGAGCGTTTGAAGAACCCGATGAAGCGCAAGTAGATTAAGTATCTACCGCTTTCGGTAGTAGCGCCCGCCGCTTTCGGTAGTAGCGCCCGCCGCTTTCCCAAACTAGGGAAGGAGGCGGGCGCTTTTCGGTGGTTGGGGTAATGTGCCCTCAACGTGTGTTCGTGCAGGTGCTTCGATAAACTGGACTCCATGACTGAGTCTTTAGTAGTAAATGTTGCCTGGCCATACGCCAATGGCCCGCGCCACATCGGTCACGTGGCTGGCTTTGGCGTTCCCTCTGACGTATTCGCCCGCTTCCAGCGAATGCGCGGCCGCAACGTACTCATGGTCTCCGGTACGGACGAGCACGGCACCCCGTTGCTGGTCCAAGCCGATAAGGAGGGCGTATCCGTCCGCGAACTCGCAGACCGCTATAACCGCCAAATCGTCAACGATCTGGCCAACCTCGGGTTGTCGTATGACCTTTTTACCCGCACCACCACCCGCAACCACTATTCGGTGGTACAGGAGCTGTTCAAGGGGCTCAATGAGAACGGCTACATGCTAAAAGAGACCACAAAGGGGGCAATCTCTCCGTCCACCGGCCGCACGCTGCCGGACCGCTATATCGAGGGCACGTGCCCCATTTGCGGTGCCGATGGCGCCCGAGGTGACCAGTGCGATAACTGCGGCAACCAGCTGGACCCGGTAGACCTGATTGACCCAGTGTCCAAGATCAACGGCGAAACACCGCAGTTCGTGGAGACCGAGCACTTCCTGCTGGATCTGCCGTCGCTTAAGGACGAGCTGCAAAAGTGGCTTTCCACCCGCGAGGATTGGCGCCCGAACGTGCTGAAGTTCTCTTTGAACCTGCTGGAGGATATGCGCCCGCGCACCATGACCCGCGATATTGACTGGGGCATTCCCATTCCGGTGGACGGCTGGCAGGACAATAACGCGAAGAAACTGTACGTGTGGTTTGATGCCGTCGTGGGCTACCTGTCCGCCTCCATCGAGTGGGCGCACCGCACCGGCCAGCCGGAGGCGTGGAAGGAATTTTGGCAGGACCCAGAAACCCGCCACTATTACTTCCAGGGCAAGGACAATATCACCTTCCACTCGCAGATCTGGCCGGCGGAACTGCTGGGCTATGCCGGCAAGGGCTCAAAGGGCGGCGAGCTGCACCAGTACGGTGAGTTGGACCTGCCAACGGAAATCGTGTCTTCGGAATACTTGACTATGTCCGGCTCAAAGTTCTCCTCGTCCAAGGGCGTGGTGATCTACGTTAAGGACTTCCTTGCGGAGTTCGGCCCGGATCCGCTGCGTTACTTTATTGCCGTAGCTGGCCCGGAAAACAACGACGCGGACTTTACGTGGGATGAATTCGTGCGCCGCGTGAATAATGAGCTGGCCAATGGCTGGGGCAATCTGGTCAACCGCACCGTATCCATGGCGCACAAGAACTTTGGCGAGGTTCCGGTTCCGGCGGCCCTGGAGGAGCGCGACGAGGCCATTTTGCAGCTGGCGGAGGAGACCTTTACCACCGCCGGTGACCTGCTGGAGCAATCCAAGTTCAAGCAGGCCATCGTCTCCATCATGCACGTGGTGGGCGAGGCGAATGCCTATATTGCCTCCCAAGAGCCGTGGAAGCTTGCCAAGGATGAAACCCAGCGCGAGCGCCTAGCTACCGTCTTGTGGACCGCCCTGCAGGTCGTGTCTGACTGCAATGTCATGCTCACCCCATTCCTGCCGTTTACCGCGCAAAGGGTGCACGAGACCTTGGGCCGCACCGGCGAATGGGCCGCGCAGCCTGAGGTGCGCGAGGTCAAGGACGATATCCCGGTTGAGCTCGTGGGCGCGGGGCTTCCCCCAGAAAACCACGAATATCCTGTCATTATGGGTGACTACACCCAGCAGCAGGCCAAGTGGGAGCGCATCCAGGTGGCACCAGGTACTCCCTTGGCAAAACCGAAGCCGCTCATTTCCAAGCTGGATCCAGAGCTCGGCGAAACCGGCCCGGAATGGGCGCCGGTGATGAACTAGCGCGGTAACGTCCCGCTAGATACACACAGCGCGGTGGCCAGTCCCAATGAAAAGGGAGGGCCACCGCGCTTTTGCGATGCCTTAAAGGTTCTGCCTAGTGCTGGAAATCGCGCTGCAGGTGAACCAGGCCTAGGCGCACGCCGTCCTTGGTGTGGATATTGGGCATGCGGCCAGTTTCTGTGAACCCAAATTTCTTGTGCAGCGCAATGGAACCGGCATTGGTATCCACGATGTAGGTAATCATGGTTTCGATATAGGGATCGTCGGCGGCAATGTCCATGAGGGCATCGAGAAGCTCAGAGCCTACGCCCTTGCCCTGGGCGACGGGGGAGATGTATACGGAATCTTCGACGGTGCCGTAATAGATGGCGGGCGTGACGAATTGAAAGTAGGCGGCCCAGCCGATGATTTCATCATCGTCTACGGCAACGAGCACGGGCGAGCCCGCCTTGGACATGTCCTTCAGCCAATCTTCGCGGTCGGAGACCTCTTCTTGCCAGGTAATGAGGTTATTCGCCGGTTTAGCAGCGGAGGCAGCATTGTAGATGGCGGAAATGGAGGGGGCATCGGCAAGCTCGGCGGGGCGAATATGCATCAAAAGTCCTTTACACCAGAAGTTCTAAGTGGGTGAGGCTAAGCCAGTGATCGAATTTGTAGGTTACCTCTTTGAGAGTTCCCACGTTTTCAAACCCGAACTTTTCATGCAACTTTAATGATGCCGTATTAGTAGACACGATCAAGGCGAGCAGCGAATGCACCTTGTCATCCGCCCGGGCGCGGTCTACCAGCTCACCCATAAGGGCGGTGCCCACGCCTTGGCCCTGGGCATTGGGGGAAAGGTAAATCGTGGTTTCATAGCAGCCCTGCCAGATGCGGGGATCGCGGTAGGGGTGGTAGAGCGCCCAGCCCAAGTATTCGCCAGCATCGGTTTCGGCAACGAGGAAGGGACAGTCCATGTCCTGGATGTGGCGCAGGTGTTCTTCGCGCTCAGCCACGGTGACTGGGGTGGAGTTAAAGATGACGTCGGTATGCTCGATGGCCCAGTTGAGGGTATCGGTTATGGCGGGGACATCGCTCAGGTCCGCTGGTCTGATCAACATAGCTGCCAATATTACAATTGCGGGTATGTCTAAAAAGAAGCCACGTCCTACTCCCATTCCGGCCCCAGGGCTCAGCGGGCTCAGTGATGCGCATACCCACCTTTTCTCGCATAAAGATACCGATGAGGTGCTGGTCAATCGCGCCCGCGCAGCCGGGGTATCCCGCCTGGTAACGGTAGGCGATGACCGCCGCGAATCCGAAGCGGCTCTTGCCACCGCGCGCGCATTTCCCAATGTCTACGCTGCCTGCGCCATCCATCCAGTGCGGGCAAATGAGTTAGATACACCCACCAAGGCCGCCTTGGAGGACATGGTGGCGGATCCGCAGTGCGTGGCGGTGGGGGAGACCGGCATGGACGCCTACTGGGTCCACCACGAACCGGAGACCACCGCGAGCTTGGTCCAGCAAGAAGAATCCCTGCGCTGGCATATCGATCTGGCGGTGCGCACCGGCAAGACGCTTATGATCCATAACCGCGAGGCGGATGAGGATTTGCTGCGCATTCTTGCCGATGCCCCCGCGCCCGCCACCGTCATGCTCCACTGCTTCTCCTCGCCGCTGCGGGTAGCAGAAGAAGCACTCGAGCGAGGCTACGTGTTGTCCTTTGCTGGCAATGTCACCTTCAAGCGCAATGCGGAACTGCGCCAGGCGGCGGCGCTGGCCCCGGCGGGACAATTGCTGGTGGAAACCGATGCGCCGTTTATGACCCCAGAGCCGTTCCGCGGGCAGCGCAATGAGCCTTCCCTGATCGGACACACCTATGACTGCATTGCCCGGGCGCGCCACCAGACCACTCAGGCTTTGGCGGCGGAGGTCAACGAGACTTTTGATCGCGTGTATGGGATTAACACGGAGGATGAGTGAGGAGTGTCACAAAATTAAACCCGCTGGTCGCTGGTGGTATGGGTGCTTGATGTGACAACTGTTTTCGCCAGTTATAGCTGTGGCGCAACGTTTCTCGACTTTCCTTACTCGTTATCGTATTGTTATTGATTGTTCGTTGAGGCTTTATGTCTCTACCTTCCCACCGCGCTGCTCCACAGTCGGGGCAGTAGCGGGCACCGCCGCTGGTTTCCCTAGCCAGCGGTAACAATTGTGATACTGGATAGACAGCACTACCGGAGATTAACTACACATGGCACCTCACCACATTAAGCGCATTAATAATTCACGTTCCCTGCCGCTGCGCCTGGCAACGGGTGGCGTATTGAGCACCCTCGCTGTAGGCGGTGTCGTGGCGATTGCTGCGCAGAAAGACCTGGTCGTAGACGTCAACGGCGACAAGGTGGAGCTGGCTACCTTTGCCAAGGACGTGGACGGCGCCCTGCAGGCCGCCGGCGTTCAGGTGGGCGAAGAGGACATCGTCTCGCCCGCACCATCTGAGTCCGTGACCGATGGCGATGAGATCTCCGTGCGCACCGCCAAGCCAGTCGCCGTATCCATCGATGGTGAACAGCAGCAGCTTTCCACTACCGATCTCACCGTTTCTGATCTGCTCAATAACCTGCAGGGCGTAAACCCGGGAGCTGCCGTGAAGTCTGGCGAGGATGACGTGGACAAAGATACCCAGCTAAAAGATGGCATGGATCTAGAGGTCGTTTCCCCCAAGATCATCAAGATTAACGATGGCGGCAAGAATACCTACACCAAGATTGCCGCCAAGACCGTGGGCGATGTGCTCAAGGAGCGCGGTATCAAGCTCGGTGAGGATGACCGCGTCTTCCCAGCCAAGGAAGAAAAAGTCACCGAGGGCATGTCTATCAAGGTTGAGCGGATAGACATTCAGACCGAGAATGCCACCGAGGAATTCGACGCCGAGCCGCATTTCGTGGATGACCCTGAGCTGGAAGCCGGCGCCGAAGAGGTGCGCGAGCAGGGCGAAAAGGGCAAGCGCGAAATCACCCGCAAGGTGGTTATGAAGAACGGCAAGAAGGAATCCGAAGAGGTCATCAAGGATGAGGTCGTTGTAGGGCCAAAGCCCGCGACCATCGCCCGCGGTACCAAGCAGGCGGAGCCGGAGCCGCAAGGCGGTAACTCGGGCACGGCTGCCCCCGCCGTGGCCGATGGCTCCGTCTGGGATTCCATCGCGCAGTGCGAATCCACCGGTAACTGGTCCATCAATACCGGCAACGGTTTCTCCGGTGGCCTGCAATTCACGCCGTCCACTTGGGCTGGCTTCGGCGGCACCGAATACGCGCCTGAGGCATGGCAGGCTACCCGCGAGCAGCAGATCGCCGTGGCACAGAAGGTACAGGCTTCCCAGGGCTGGGGCGCATGGCCGGCATGTACCTCTAAGTTGGGCCTGCGCTAAAGGCACGCGCAGCACCGCGCATTCTGCATCGCACCCCGCGTCACTACGGCGCGGGGTGCGACTTTCTGCATTCTTCAACTAGGTTAGAGAACATGACTGATTCCCCGGGCGCCGCGCTTTTAGGCCCAGTAGAAATCCGAGCTTTAGCGGAGAAACTGGATATCACGCCCACCAAGAAATTGGGGCAGAATTTCCTCCATGATCCCAATACCATTCGCCGCATCATCGCGGCCGCGGATCTGGATCCCGCAGACCGCGTCGTGGAGGTCGGTCCCGGATTGGGGTCGCTGACCCTTGGGCTGGTGGAGATCGTTGAAGATCTCACCGCGGTGGAGATCGATCCGCGCTTGGCGGCGCAGCTGCCGGCAACGGTGGGTGAGCGCGCCGCGGACTACGCCGAGCGCCTGCGCGTGGTGGAAAAGGATGCGCTGCGCGTGACCAGTGAAGATGTGGCGGCACCTACGGCGCTGGTGGCTAACCTGCCCTATAACGTGGCGGTGCCGGTGCTCTTGCACTTTTTGGAGACCTTTCCTTCCATCCGCCGCGTGCTCGTCATGGTGCAGCTGGAGGTGGCGCAGCGCCTGGCCGCGGAGCCCGGCAGCAAGATCTACGGCGTGCCTTCCGTGAAGGCCGGATTTTATGGCACGGTGAGCCAGGCTGGGACCATCGGCAAGAATGTCTTTTGGCCCGCGCCCAATATCGCCTCCGGCTTGGTGCGCATCGATGTCTTCGATACCCCGCCCTGGCCGGTCGACGATGCCGCGCGCGCGGTGGTTTGGCCGCTTGTCGATGCCGCCTTTGCCCAACGCCGCAAGACCCTCCGCGCCGCGTTATCGGGCCACTATGGTTCCGGTGCGGCCGCGGAGGAAGCCCTGCGCGCGGCCGGAATCGACCCGAAGCAGCGCGGGGAGAAGCTCGCTGTTGCAGACTTTGTACGATTGGCGGGACTACAGTGAGCGCACCACACGGAAGCGAGCCGATAACCTATACCGCGCATGCGCATGCCAAGGTCAACGTGCACCTTGGCGTGGCGGAGCCGCGGGAGGATGGCTTTCACGAGCTGGTCACGGTCTTTCAGTCCCTGAGCCTGCACGATACGGTATCGCTGACTGATTTAGGCAACGCCGAAATGGATAGGCCCCGCGTGCAGTATCTCAAGGTATCCGGTCCGCACGCTGCGGGCGTGCCGGAGGATGACACGAACCTAGCCTGGACCGCGGTCGACCGCATCATGCAGCACCTCTATGTCACCCGTGGGGGCATCAAGATTCCGGAGGTGGGCCTTGAGATTCACAAGGCCATTCCCACCGCCGGCGGCATGGCGGGTGGCTCTGCGGATGCCGCGGCGGCGCTGCGGCTTGCCGAGCGCTGCTACGGCCGTTATTACGGGATTGATTCGGTAGGCGATCACATTCTGGATGCCTTGGGCGCCGCCCTTGGCTCGGATGTTCCGTTTACCCTGCTGGGCGGCACGGCGCTTGGTACCGGGCGCGGGGAGCAGCTGACCTCCATGATGACCAGGGGGACCTATCACTGGGCGCTGATTGCTTCTGATCGCGGCCTATCCACACCTAGCGTGTTCCGCAAGCTCGATGAATTGCGCGATGCGGGGCGGGTCAGCGCGCCGGCGCTTGATACGACGGAGATTTCCCAAGCGCTTATTTCCGGCGATGCCCGGCGCGTGGCGGCGCACCTGCACAATGATCTGCAACCCGCCGCGCTATCCCTGCGCCCAGATCTCCGCAAGACCTTGGAGGCGGGCATGGACGCGGGTGCGCTCAACGGCATCGTCTCCGGCAGCGGGCCTACCTGCGCGTTTTTATGCGCTACCCGCGAAGACGCGGAGGAAGTTGCAGCACAGGTAAGCATAGAAATACCGGGCACCAAGGGCGTTGTTGCCCAGGGCCCGGCTGCGGGTGCAGAAGTGCTCTAGCTTGGGGCGAGTGGGAGGGGCATCGCCAAGCACGAGCACTGGTGCGCTGGAAACTTAGAGCACGGCCATTTCGGTGGGCTCAAAGTCCAGCTCGTAGCGGTCAGTTTCCTTACCGCGCAAGAGGTCGATGACGACGAGCTCCTTCTTCTGCGCATCCGTGATGTAGGCATAGCCATTGGCGGCCTTCAGGATCGGGCCAGGCTGCTGCCATTCCTCGTTTTCCTTCCACTTGGAAATCGCGTCGATCTTCTTGGTGATTTCGCCGGAGTCTGGGTCGATGACATTGAGCTTGCCGTCGGTGGTCAGCACCAGGGCCTCGCCCATTGGGCCGCGCGCCAGCGAGCGGAACCAGTAGGAACCGTCCAAGTCCACCTTCTTGGCGGAGTAGTCCTCGGTATTGATCAGGGTCACGGAGGTGGGGTGCTCGGACTCGGCGTCCTTGTCGGTCTTATTATCGGCCAGGATGACGTTCGATTCCTCAGAACCCGCGGCGTTTCCAGAGCGCTGGTAGCCATCGGCACCGGCATAGTCGGAGACGTCTACCTTGTGGAACTTGGAGCCGTCAAAGACTACGGGGCCGTCTTCGCAGCCAAAGAAGAGCTTTCCATTTCCAGCGGCTGCTTCGCCGTGGACGCCGGGGCACTTGGTGGTCTCATCCAAGACCTTGCCGTCCTTGTCCAGGTGCTGGATGGTGTGGCGCTCGTCCTCGGTACCCTTGGTGATGACCACGGAGCCATCCTCAAGCGGGACGGCCACGCCGTGGTGCCCCTCGCCCGTCTTGACGGTGTTAACGGGCTTGGCATCCTTGGAGCCGATGTCCTCGGTCTTATAAATCTTGGCTACGCCATCCCCATCAGAAAATAGGGCGGTAAAACCATCGTGGTGGACCACGTGGCCAGCGTGGGGCGCCTTAATCTTGTCATCGCCTAGCTCTGGATCCGCGGTGTAGTAGTGGTTGTGGTCGCCGTGAGCCTTGGTGATGCGGCCGGTGTCGTAGGTGAGGAAGTTATCGCCCTTGGTCACCATGACGTGGCGGTCATCGCCGGTGTCATTGAGGCGGAGGAAGGCATTCATCTCCTCTTTATCGAGGACGTCTCCGGATTTGGCATCGTAGGTGGTCAGGCCATCGGCGTGGGAGAAGACGATGCGCGTGGGAAGCTGGGCTACCTCGGTCTGTCCTTCTTCGGCTTCCATGCCGTCGTGGGAGTGGCCCTCGTGATCATGATCGTGGTCATGTTCGTGTTCGTGTTCGTGGCTTTCCGCGGTGGTGGCTTCGTTGGTGTTTTGGGCATCGCTGTCTTCTTCAGGCGCCGAGCAGGAAGCGATGGTGAGAGCTGAGGCGGAGAGGATAGTGCAGAGGGTAAGTGTGTGCTTCTTCATACACACGCAGAGTATTGCAAGTGAAATTCGGTAGCAACATGTTTTGGAATGCGGGGGTGACGGTAGGGAGGTATTAAGATGAGTCCCTGTTATGGCAAACCTGATTAACCTCGAGCAAGTCACGAAATCCTATGGCTTAAAAACTCTCCTTGATGGGGTATCACTCGGCGTGCAAACCGGGGATCGCATCGGCATCGTGGGCGTGAACGGCGGCGGCAAGACCACGCTGCTGGAAGTACTCACCGGCATCGAGCCGCCGGATTCCGGCCGCGTATCCCACACTTCGGATCTGCGCATGGCCGTGGTGACGCAGCGCTTTGATCTGCCCGAAGAGCTCACCATCGCTCAGGCGATCATTGAACCCCTCGAGCTCGAGACCTATGAATGGGCCTCCAATGCCAAGGTGCGCGACGTGCTCGGCGGCCTTGGCATCGTGGACCTGGGGCTAGATACTCCCGTGAGCTCCCTGTCCGGCGGCGAGCGCCGCCGCGTGAACCTTGCCGCCGCGCTGGTGCAGGATTTAGACCTCGTGGTGCTCGATGAGCCCACGAACCACCTTGACGTGGAAGGCGTGCAGTGGCTCGCGGATCACCTGCTCAAGCGCAACCTCGCCGTCATCGTGGTCACCCACGATCGTTGGTTCCTCGATACCATCGCCACTTGGACGTGGGAGGTTCACGACGGCACCGTCGATGCGTACGAGGGCGGGTACAACGACTGGACCTTCGCCCGCGCCGAGCGCGCCCGCCAGGCCGATGCGATGGAGCAGCGCCGCAAAAACCTGGCCCGCAAGGAATTGGCGTGGCTGCGCCGCGGGGCACCGGCGCGTACCTCGAAACCGCGCTACCGGATTGAAGCCGCGGAAGCGCTTATTTCTAATGTCCCCGAGCCGCGCAACAAGGTTGAGCTCATGTCCTTTTCCAAGCAGCGCCAGGGCCGCGTGGTCATCGAGCTAGAAGATGCCACGATTAAGTCCCCGGATGGCCGCACCTTGGTCGATCACCTCACCTGGCGCCTGGCTCCGGGCGAGCGCATCGGTCTCGTCGGTGTGAATGGGTCTGGAAAGACCACGCTGCTGCGAACGCTCGCCGGCGAATACGAGCTCGCAGCCGGAAAGCGCATCGAGGGCCAAACTGTGCGCTTGGGTTGGCTGCGCCAGGAACTCGATGACTTGGATCCGCAACGCCGGCTTCTCGATGCCGTCGAGGACGTTGCCACCTACGTGCAGCTAGGCAAGAAGGAACTCAGCGCCTCCCAGCTGGCCGAGCGCCTTGGCTTTTCAGCCAAGCGCCAGCGCACCCCGGTCGGTGACCTCTCCGGTGGCGAGCGCCGCCGCCTCCAGCTCACCCGCGTGCTCATGGCAGAACCCAATGTTTTGCTGCTAGACGAGCCCACCAACGACCTGGACATCGATACGCTCCAGGAATTGGAATCTCTACTCGATTCTTGGCCGGGTACCCTGGTGGTCATTTCGCACGATCGCTACCTCATCGAGCGGATTGCGGATAATACGTACGCGCTCTTTGGCGATGGCAACCTGACGAACCTTCCCGGCGGCATCGACGAGTATCTGCGCAAACGCGAAGAAATCGAGGCTGGCAAGAACACTGGGGTTATAAACCTGGGAGAAAAGAAGTCGGAGGCGCCGGCATCGAAGCCGGAGAAAAAGCTTTCTTCCCAGCAAGAGCGCGAAATCACCAAGAAGATGAATGCCCTCGAGCGGAAGATGCAGAAGCTGGAAAAAACTGCTACGCAGATCAATGAGAAATTGGCCGCGGCGGCAGAAAAAATCGATACCGAAGCGATGACTCGCCTCGATACGGAATTAAAGGACAACCGCAGCGCCTATGAGGATTTGGAGATGGAATGGCTGGAGTTAGGGGAGAAGCTCGAGCAGTAGAAGCTCGCATCGCCGATATTGTCCGCCACCTCGATCCGTGGGGCATTATCGGCGCCGCCATTTTGTCTACGCTGGGCCTTACTCCGTCCATTTTGCCCCGCGATTGGCCCTATCAAGGCCTGATTTCGGGCCTTGCCGCCGGGTTCGGCTATGTGGTGGGCATCGGCGTGAAGCTGGTGTGGTACCGCTTCGTCGTGAGCAAATGGGCGGATAAGTATCCCTGGCTTGCCGCCTCCGCATGGGAGCCAAAACACTACCGGCTGCTCGCGCGCATCGCCACAGGTGCGTTCATAGCTTGGCTGGTCGGTTTCGTCATTATCGCCGTGCGCTGGCAGCACGAGCTCGCGAGCGTATATTCCGTGCCCGCGCCGTCTATGTCCAGCTACCTGCTGGTAGTGCCCCTGGCGCTGGCGGTATTTACCGTCTTCCTGCTCATCCTGCGCTCCATTATCTTTCTGGTGCGCTGGTTAGCGCGGCGCTTCCCGCAGCGGTTCCGCTCCACATACCGCCGCCTCGGGGCAGTACTCATCGTTGCGGTCATCGCTATCTACACCGTTGAAAACATCATTCCCGGTGCCATCGTGGGCTTGGGTGATAGGGTATTTACCGCCCAGAACGCCGACCCCGATCCGGACACTCAGCGCCCCACCCTGAGTGAGCGCTCCGGATCGCCTACTTCCGATGTCGATTGGCACGGCGTCGGCCTGCAAGGCTCCCGGTTCCTCAGCTCCGGCGCGCATAAGGCCGAGCTAGAACAGGTGACCGGGAAACCTGCCAAAGAACCCATCCGCGCCTACGCCGGCCTGGGTAACCGCGACTCCAATGAGGGGCGGGCGCAGCTGCTTATCGATGAACTCGAGCGCACCCACGCCCAAGACCGCAAGGCCCTCCTGTTGACCATGACTACCGGCACCGGCTGGGTATCGTCCTATTCCGCGCAAGCCTTCGAACTACTCTATGGTGGGGATACCGCCATTGCCGCGGCGCAGTATTCCGCCATGCCGTCTGTATTCCACTTCCTTGGCGGCGGCGGCCAAGTAGAGCGCGCCGGGGAAGAGTTCATCAACCCCATCGTGGACTGGTGGAATTCACTGCCAGAAGATGACCGGCCCAAGCTCTACCTCTACGGCGAGTCCTTAGGCACAACCGGCATCGAGGCCGCCTTTTCCGGGGTGCGCGATATTGCCAATTCCGTCGATGGCATCTTATTGACTGGCCCGCCGCACTTTAACCAGTTGCGCTCGCAGTTTGTGGAGCGCCGTGATCCTGGGTCCACAGAAATCTCGCCGGTCTACGCCGGCGGCCTCGTGGTTCGCTTTGCCAACGACGTGGACCAGGTTCGCCGCTGGGGACGCGTTCCGGAAGAGGAGTGGGGCAGGACCCGCATGCTGTATATTCAGCATCCTTCCGATCCAGTGAGCTGGTGGTCGCCCGAATTGGCCTTCAAAGAGCCGGATTGGATGAAAGAAGATACCCCCTATTCCCGTGAACGCGTGATGCAGTGGATGCCTATTATTACCTACCTGCAAGTTGCCGCGGATCTACCCGGAGCCAAGGATGTTCCCGATGGTGTGGGCCATAATTACGGGAACTCTGTCCTCGATGGCTTTGCGGCCATCGCCGGGCCCGATGTTGCCCGCTCCATTGATTCGGAGGAGCTGCAGCGGCAATTCGATGAACTCGATGTAGGTATTTATTAGGCCTCCTGGAGGCTTCTTAACTACCGCGAGGTAGCCGAGAACTCACCGAGCGCCGTTTCTATAACAAAGCCATATCGAAGTGCGGTGGAACCGGCGATATGCTTTCGCCCTCTGAAAAGTTATGACAGGCTGAAAATTATGAAGCCGATTCGAAGCGCCACCGCAGCAGTCCTGACCACCGTACTCGCCCTGTCCGGCACCACGGCAGTGGCTTCTGCGGAGCTTAACGCGGCCCCGCAGGTTCAGCAGGTGTCTACCCTTGCTGAAAAGTACAACGTTACTTTGCCCAGCTTTCTAAAGGCCGCACCCGAAGCTGAACCGGAAGTAGCAGCGGAAGAAGCGCCTACGGCTGAAGCCGCACCGGAGCCTGAGGCCTTCGAAGCCCCGCAGGTTGCCGCTGACTTGCAGGTAGCCACCGCTGATCACCTAGCCCAGGCTGGCCACCACCCGGATGAGACCGCAAGCGCTATCGCGCAGGAATGGGCAAACCAGGGTGCAAACGGTGAGCTAAAGTACTACGGCGATGTGGCAAGCGGCGTGACCCACACTGAAGAAGGGCAGGGCAATGTTTACCGTCTGTCCGAAGAGCAAGCCCAGGAGCGCCTCAACTGGTTCAACCGGGGCCTCGAGGTAACGCCTGGACCCGAGTACGGTTATGGCGTCGCTACAGCCTTTGACGGCGAGTTCATCTATATCGCGGAATACTTCCTCAACTAGTTCTTTTCCCACGAAATCTGCCCCCGATTCTCCTGATGTCCGTGCGCATGGCAGAGCAGTCATGACGCAGTGGGAACAACATTGGTAGAATCGGGGGCATGATTTTGATTAACGTACAGTTCCACGTAAAGCCTGAGTACGCCGATACTTTCCTTGACGAGATCAACTGGTACACCGAGGCTTGCAACGCCGAGCCGGGTTGCATCGACTTCAAGTGGTACCGCGATCCGGAAGATTCTCAGCGCTTCCTGCTGCTCGAATCCTACGCAGATGGCAAGGACGTAGAGCACGTTCAGGGCGAGCACTTCAAGCGCGCCTGCGACGAATTCCCCAAGTACCTCGTAGAAACCCCTGACATCATCAATGTCCACATCGATGGCCGCACCGGTTGGGACAAGATGGGCGAGTTCGCCGTCGATTAATCTCGCTGCCTAGTACTAAAGCCCGCACTCAGGTGAATCATGAGTGCGGGCTTCATTTATGCCTTCACCTACGACTCAGAACGTATAACCCCGCCCTTCGCGCTCACTGGCGGGGACCCCGCCAGTGAGATCGGACCGCCCCGTGAGCGCGAAGGGCGGGCTGCAACTGAGGCCGGGTCTGGCGCGGGGCAGGAGGCCGGCCAGGTTGGGTTAGCTACCTACCGCCGCGCTCTCCGTTAAGCCTGGCATTGTGAGGACACGCTCTTGTCGTATTTGGAATATTGCTTCAGAGCGTCATAGAAGGCGTCGGAATAGCCGCTGGCGCCTTCGGGAAGCGGGTGCACGCCATCGGAGTAGAGCATGTCCGGATTATTCTCGGCGTAACCACACCAGTCGGCGATATAGGCGTTGTCGTATTCCTTAGCAGCGTCGATGACGTCCTGCTGGGACTGCGCCATCCACTCGCGGTCACCGTAGGGAACAACCATTACCACGGTATGGTCCTTGCCGATGATGTCCATGGCCTGGCTGATTTGATTTGGCTGGGCGGCGCCGTTGGTACCGAAGCCCAAAAATACGGTATCGCGCAATGTACCGGCATCCTTCATTTGCTGAAGGATTTGGATACCCACCGTGTAGTGGCGGGATTCCTGGGCATCGATATAAATGCCAGGGAATCGTTGGCTGAGGGCATCGCTAGCCGCCAGCATCACCGAATCACCGATCGCGGTAATGTCCGTTCCCCTCGGGATGGGGCGGGTCTTGGCGTCATCCTTTTCCTCGTCTTCAGTCGATGTGGTCGGCGGAGCGGATGCCTTCGGTGGAGGTGGGTTGTTACTTTCGTTTTGCTGCTGAAGCTGGTCGAGCTGCTGCTCCAATTCGGTCTTGTCGCTGGAATTGACCACGCCGTAGACAACACCAACCAGAGAAGCGACAACCAAGAGCGGGACCACTGGCCACATGGCCTTGCCAAAGCCATCCTTGATTTCGCTGAAGCTCGGGCGCGATGCCCAGTAGTTCTTCCACGTCTTCTTGTAGCCTCCGCGGCGGAAGGGGTTCTCGATGAACTGATAGGAGATCTCCGAGAGGATCAGGGAGATGGGGATGGCGATCAAGCCTAGAATCCAGGAATCTTCAGCATTCTGATTGCCGTGGAATAGTGCCTGCAAAATCATGATGACCGGCCAGTGCCAGAGGTACAGCGAGAAGGAACGCTGACCGAACCACCGCATGACCTTCGTCCTAAATAGCGGCGTCATCGGGCCATATTCGTGAATGACGCCCCACACCATGAGGGCACCAAGGATGCTGGTGAGGAAGAGGCCGCCGCGGTAGGTAAATTCGGCATCGTCAGGCATGAGGAATAGCTGCGCAACGTAGCCGATAAGCGCCAAGAAGCCAATGATGCCGGCGGCGCGGGTTTCTACCTTGCCGGTGGTGGCCCAGGAATCCGCGTTGGGATCGGACTTTGTGGAGGTCATCAACAAGGAGAGGACTGCACCGGTCAACAGGCCGAATGCGTGGGTATCCGTGCCGTAGTACACGCGGGTGGGATCTTCACCTGGGGTGAAGATAAACCACATGGCCGCGAAGGAGGCAAGCCCCAGCACGCTGGCGACCACGACTGGAAGGCGGCGCGGCTGGCGCGATGAGATGCGGAAAATACCCAGCATGAGCAGCGGCCAAATGAGGTAGAACTGCTCTTCTACGGCGAGTGACCAGTAGTGGGCGAATACCTGGATCTCGTTATCAGCAAAATAGGATTGCGAGGTGGCAATCTGTGTCCAGTTATTGACAAAGAACAGAGTGCCGAAGAATTGCTGACGCAGGCCGACGGCCAAATCTCCGCCAATCCACGCAACGATTGCCGTACAGAAAACGAGCACGGCGACGGCGGCCGGCAGGATGCGCCTAAAGCGTCGGACCCAAAAGTCCTTCAGGCTAATCGTCCCGGATGTGCGGTATTCGCGCACGAGGAGCGATGTAATAAGGAAGCCGGAGAGGACGAAGAACATGTCCACGCCCAAGTAGCCGCCGGGTAGGGCGTCACCGAAAAAGTGGTATAAGACCACAGCGACAACGGCTAGGCCGCGCAGGCCATCAAGGCCCTTTACTTGGCGTAGCCGCGCGTGCCGCTTCTTGCGCACGTTTTTATCCTCTGGCGGTATTGCGAGTACTTCAGAGTCGTTTTGTTGATTCTGCAAGGCATATTTCGATTTATTGGCGCCCTGCTTGCCCTGCGAAGATGACTTCTCTGCAGAGTGATCGGTTGCAGGCTGTTGTTCTCGCGCGTTCTCTTCGGCAGGAATGCGCTGAGGCTGAGCGGCCCTCGTGGGTGCGGTCTTTTCTCCACCCGGGTTCCTAGTCTTTTGTTCTTGCGCAGAGGCAGGCTCCTGGACGGAGGCGGGGCCCTGTGTCACGGCGGATTCTTGAGCGGTTTGGCGCTGCTCTGGTCGCTGCCGACTAGATGCGCGCTGTTCAGGCTTATGCTGTTTGGGCTTAGCTTGCTCAGGCGTGTGTTGCTTGGGCTTTTGGGCGGGCCAAGGCTGCTGGGTGGGAAATTCAGGGGTTCCCTGTGCGGCGTTCGCCGAATCATCGGCAGGCTTTGCAGGGCCAGAAGGCTTAGCCGTACCCGAAGGCCGAGCGGCGTCGGAAGACCGAGTAGCACCGGAAGACTGGGATGCGCGAGCGGAGTTTTTAGGGCGGGAAGTATTAGGACTGCCGGATGTACCGGCGGGGCTCGCTGGGAATTCCTTCGTCTCGGCCGCGGGTTGCTGCGGTTTCTTAGATCCTTTGGCCGTGGCTGGCTTTATCGGTTGGCGCTTTTTCGCTTCGGTCTTTTTCTGCGCGGCACCGTTCTGTTTGTTTTGGGTAGTGCCCTTAGTCGGAGCGGATTTGGCAGCCTTCGCATTTTGAGCGCGGGTAGCCTGCTGTTGTTGCGGCGTCGGCGTACCTATCTGGCGCGACTGGCGCGCGAGACCACGGTCGATGTCCGTAGGCTTTGTTTGTGCAGCTTTCTTACTGTCCTGTTTGCCTTTGGACTGTGGTGTTGACTTGCTGTTTTGCCCACTCGAGCTGGGAGCCTGTTGTTGCTTCCGCGCGCCATTATCAGTGTGGCTTTCCGCATTCGGTTCGGCCGGTGCGCTGGAATTAGGTGTGGAAGCCTCAGTGGAGGAATCACCTGTAGGCCCATCTTTTTGCCGCGTCGGCGGCGGCGTGGCCTCATTACGCTCGGAATCTTTCTTCCCCAGCAGCGAGCGCAGAAAACGATTCACATGAACTCCCATTGCACTACGAAAATGTACTAATCGGCCAATTTTAGACCGCGAGCAGTGCCATTACTCAAAGTAGAGAGCACGGCGTGGCGCGGGAAATTGGCAATATTTTACGGATAGATGGTGAAAGAAAAGAGTCTAATCCTGTTCGCTGGCAAAAAGCTGATTAAGCACTGTCAGCACCCCATACTCGGTATTGGGCGGCGCGATGGTATCTGCGATGGCCTTGAGTTTAGGGTGCGCATTGTCCATCGCAATGGCGGTTCCAGCGGCCTGGAGTAGTTCGAAATCGTTGAGGAAGTCTCCAAACGCCGCGGTGCGGGATTGGGGGATACCTAGCAGCGACGCCATGGTTTCTAGCGCCACGCCCTTATTGACCCCGGCCGCCATCACATCGAGCCACACTGCCCCAGATACCGCAATATTGTGTTCGGGCACGGCCTCGCGCAGCGGATCGTGAAGGTGTTTTTCGCTGCCATCGGCGCAGAAGGCCGCGATTTTGATAATTTCCTCATCGAGCAGATCGTGTAAGTCATCTACCCAGCTGATGGATTTATAGTACTTGGAGATCTCGGCGGAAGCTTGCTTGTCGATGCCCCTTTCCACAAACGCCGTAGCCGGTGTGCACAGCACCACGGTGTGCGGTTGAGCGACCGCGTCGAGCGCAGTTACCGCGGCGTGGACGGCCGGTGATGGGAGGGGAGTGGTGCTCAGCAGCTCATCATTGTGCACAACCACGGAGCCATTTTCCGCAATAAAGGTCTCCCCATGAGGAAACATCTCTTGCAGGGTGGCGAGCTGGCGCCCCGATGCCGGAACGAGGGTGACGCCAAGCTCGGTTGCGCGCTGGCTGGTCTCCGCGAATCCTGGCGGCAAGTCGCCGTTTCCATCGAGCAGGGTGCCATCCATGTCTAGGGCGATAAGCTGTGGGAGCAAAATTAAGACCAATCTGTGAAGTCGCAAATTGTAGCTAGGTATATGAGTTGTGTGTCACAATAGAGGATATGACTAATGATGCACCTATCGTGTCCTCAATCCGCAACCATACCGGAGTCATTGAGCTCAACCGCCCAAAGGCTCTCAACTCGCTGAGCCCAGAGATGATCGATCTCATCGCCGCCGCTTTGGAGAAGTGGCGGGGTGATGACGAGGTGGAGCAGGTTCTTCTGACTTCTACTAACCCCAAGGCCTATTGCGCGGGCGGCGATGTCCGCTTGGCTCGCGATGGCATCGTCGACGGCAACTACGACGAGGTGGATGACTTCTTTGCCTCGGAATACACCCTCAATGGGGATATCGCGGAGTACCCCAAGCCGGTCATCGCGCTGGTTGATGGCATCGCTATGGGCGGTGGGCTTGGCGTGTCTGCGCACGGCTCGCACTGCGTGGTCACGGACAAGACCTTTGCCTCCATGCCGGAGATGAATATTGGCTACGTTACGGATGTGGGCATGGCCTATGCCTCCCAAAACGCCGTAGGCTCGCGCGGTAAGGTCTCGCCAGAGCTCGCGAAGTTCTGGGGCATTACCGGCTACCGCATGTACGCCGCAGACCTTGTGTGGAGCGGGCTGGCCACTGACTACGTAAAAGACGGCGATGCCTTTGCCAGCGACGTTATTGACAAAGGCATTGATGCCGCGCTGGAACAGCACTCCGTGCAGCCGGAAGATGAGACCCCGCTTGCAGAGCTCATCGAGGGGATTGAGGCTAGCTTCCGCCACGATTCCTGGCAGGACATCACTGCGGCTGCAGAGGAGTACCCAGAACTGAAGGAGCTAGTGGAGAAGCTCACCGCGCAGGCTTGCCCGACTTCCATCGTGGCCGCTCTGGAGCTCTACCGGGCAGAGGCGCAGTGCTCGAGCCTTCGCGATGCTCTCGAGCTGGAAAAGAAACTGGGTGCTTATATGTATCGCCGCGATGACTTTTCCGATGGCGTGCGCGCAGTATTGGTGGATAAATCTAATGACGCAGCATTCAAACCGGCAAGCGTCGCGGAGGTGGATGTAGACGCCATCCGTGACGTATTAGCTAAAGGTTAATCCCGCGGAAGGAGGCGTAGGCCGCTCGGGCCTGCGCCTCATCGATCTCTCGGGGTGGGGTAGCCGCCAGCGTTGCTTCCGTGGCCGCGGAGGTAGGTTGCGGCAAATGCAGCGCTTCGGAATCGAGGAGGACGAGGCCGACGCGGCCATCGGCAAGCGTGGTGCCCACCAAAGTCCACATGCCCAGGATGGGCAGGGCTAGCTGGGGTACCTGCCGGGTACGCGCATAGTCCAGCGGTAGCGCGGGCCGGATTAGCGCCGGTACCTGGTGATCGATGCCGAAGCGGTACAGGTTCGCGGCCGCCTGCGCGGCTGCGGTGTCCTTGACGGCGGGATCGGCCCACGCCCATAGGAATCGTTCCTCCGAAATGGTAGCGATGAGGACCGCCGTGGCTTCGGCCTTCCCGCCGGAGTAGCGGATCTCCGCAGTGGCCTCGTCCGCATTGAGGTGCACCGTTGCCTCCGGAAAATTGCCTTGGAAGTACATCTGGTGCTCCATTCCGTAATAGAAGGCATCCTCGATAATGCGGGTATCCTTCATGCCCGGCTCGATGGCGGTGATCTGCGGCGTTCCCACTGCGCTAGAAAAATGCAGCGTCGTTCCATCGGAATAATGCTCGGCAGACTCCGCGGCAGAGTCCGCGCCAGTCTCTGCGGACGTAATGCCTAAGTGGTGGGCGAGTTCGTGCACCGCGCGCTGCTCATCAATGTCTGGCGCGCTGCGGCGAATGCCTGCTGCAATGCTGGTGGGAAAGTCGAGGCGAGGGTGAAAATCCACGGCAATAATCGCCTCATGCTCGCCTTGTTGTGCCCGCAGTACCGGGGAATTGCCGACCAAGAGGCGAGCGAGGGGAATAAACTTCGCCGGGTCATCCCCACCCTGCGGCAGGTCGGCCTCCGCCTGCAATGCCCACCGCCAGGTAGGCGAGCCGGCGCGATCGATGACGGCGATGCGCGTGCCCCGGAAGTCTGTGACGCCGGAGGGCGAGCTGCAGCGGATCTCCACGGGCTGATTGTGGTTAAGGCGCCCCTCGGAATCCGTTGAGGGGGTAAGGAAATTAAATTCCACGTCGGTGGTTTCGCCCAGGCGGGCCCGGAAGGCGGCATCAAGGCCCGCCTGAATAAAACAGGCATCGCGGGTGGCCTGGGCAAGCGAATTCGAAGTATCCATAATTATCTACGAGGATACTGAAACATCACACGAGGCCGCGCAGGGTGGCAAAGGCGTGGTGGACCAGCTCATCGCGTTCCCTTTTGCTGGGGGTCCTGCCCATTTCGCAGCGCCTTTTCAGCTCTTGCTGGCAGGCATTGCCAGTGCTGCCACACGCGTTCAAGATGATGGTGAGCTCGAAGTCCGAATATTCGGGGTAGCGGTCTTGAAAGGCAACGATGACACGGTGCGTGACGCTATCGAATTTCTTCTTTTCCTCGGCGGTGTGGCTGAGGTTTTCCATCGCCTCGCCGATCTTGAACAGGCTGTGCAGCGAGCGCAGCTCCATGTCTTCATTGTTGAGGGCATCAATGAGCGTGTATTCCAAGACCGTAGAGATGGGCTCGCCGGGAAATGCGGTGGGGATATCCTCTGCGAATGCCTCGAGGACATCCGCGGTGTAATGCAAGAGGGAATCGGCCACGGAAGAAAAATAGTTGTGGAACGTGCGCGGGGAGACCCCGACGGCGCTGGTGATATTTGAGACCGTGACTGCCTCAGCGCCGCCGTCCAAGGCGAGGCGGGCCGCGGCATCAGACATGGCCTGGCGCGTTGCTCGCTTCTTGGATTCGCGCAAACTAGTCACGATGAACCTTTCTTACCTTGTCGTGCTGAAAGCGCATGAGTGTCTCGCGCTCCTTGTGCAGGGCCTCGCCTTCGATATCCATATTAGGCACGATCTTATTCAACCACTTAGGGAACCACCACGCCTTGTCTCCTAAGAGGAACATGGTGGCGGGGATGACCATCATGCGGATAATAAAGGCATCAATAAGCACGCCCATTGCCAGGGCAAAGCCCATGGTCTTAATGAATGGCTCGTCCATCAGGATGAATGCCGCGAAGACCGAAATCATGATGAGCGCTGCGGCCGTGACCACGCGCGCGCCGTGCTTGAAGCCATTCGAGGTCGCGTTGGCGGCGGTCTTGCCGCTGACGTAGCCCTCGCGCATGCGGGTGACCAAGAAGACCTGGTAGTCCATGGCCAGGCCAAAGGTCAGGCCGATGAGCATGATGGGCAGGAAGGAAAGCAGCGGCTGCGGGTCGTTGACGAGGCCGAACATGCCCTCTTGCCAGATGCCAACGGTGATGCCGAAGGTAGCGGCCACGGAAAGTCCGTAGCCCGCGGCCGCAATGAGCGGCACCCAAATGGAGCGGAAGACCAGCATCAAGACGATGAAGGCAAGGCCCAAGACAATGGCAACATAGGGTACGAGCACGCTACTCAGGCGCTCAGAAATATCGTCGAAAATCGGGGTGATGCCGGTAATGCCGTAGGAGCCGCCGTCCTTAGAAAATTCGCCCTGGTACTCGCGCAGGCGCTCCAAGGTCTCGGTGGTTTTCTCATCGGTTGCGCCGGTGGTCGGCGTGATCATGATCTGGGCGGCATCGCCATTGTCCGTGGTTTGGATGATTTGGGCGTTATCCACGCCCTCGGTGTCGTTGAACTTGTGGAGCAGATCCTGGAAGGCCGGCATGCGGTCTTGTTTGGAGACGTCTTCCACATTGACAAAGGCGATCATCGGGGCATTGCGGCCTGGACCAAAGGCCTCTTCGGACATCTCGTAGGCCTCACGCTGCGGGGTGCCGGGGTTAGCAGAGCCATCGGTAGGCATAGCCAGGCGCATATTCGCAAACGGGATGGCCAGGATGGCAAGCACGATAACGCCTACGCCGAGGTGCAGCCACGGGTGGGCGCGCACGCGGCGGACCCAACGCAGGCCCATGGTTGGCTTCTCGTCCTCGGGGTCCGGAACCTTGGGGCCGGGCACGCGACCGGCGAAGATCTTGGTGCCCAGCAGGCCCAGCACGGCGGGGATAAAGGTATTGGCCACTAGCACGGCGATGACCACGGTGCCCGCGGCGGCGATAGCCATGGTGGACAGGAATGGGATGCCGATAATGGTCAGGGCTGCTAGGGCGATGACCACCGTGGTACCGGCGAAGACGACGGAGCCGCCGGCGGTGCCCAGCGCCATGCCCATGGCGTGAGCGCGGGTGCCTTTATCCATCTTCTTCAGCTCCTTGGCCAGTTCCTTTGGCGTCAGGTTATTCAGGCCCGAGGAAGTGATGAGCTCATTGCGGAAGCGGTTGACAATGAACAGGGCGTAGTCGATGCCCACGGCGAGGCCGATCATGGATGCCAACGTCGGGGTCATATCGGAGACGGTATCGGTAAAGACGGTGGCCAGCTGCACGCCGAGAATGCCGATGCCCACGCCGATGACGGCGGAAATCAGCGGCATGCCGGCAGCTACGAAGGAACCGAAGGTCACCAGCAACACGATGGCGGCAACGACCATGCCGATGAGCTCGGCACTGCCGTTCATGCCGGCCTCGGCCATTGAAAAGGCATTGCCCTGGTACTTAACGGAGAGGCCGTCGCCGTCATGCTCGTGCAGGACATCCGTTACCGCAGCCATTTCGTCATCGTTGATGTCCATGACATCCGCGGCATCGAAGGCGATGGTGACGGTGCCGGTGGTCTTATCTTCGCTCAGCGGGGAAAGCTGCTGCAGGTTCTTCGCAACCTGCTCTTCGGGCATGCCCTGGGCCCGCATCTGCTCGCCCATCTGCTTTTCCATGCCAGCGGCGGCGAGGACTGGGCTGACCAGCTCTTCTTGGTTCTTCAGCGCACCGGTGTCCTTGAGGTCCTGGAGCAGCTTATCGATGTCCCCTGCAACGGCATCATCGCTTAGCTCCTTGCCCGCAGGGGCCTGGATGACCACGGTGCCCTCTGGGGCGCTCATGGCATCGGTATCTTGATCGAAGTGCTCCATCATCTCTTCTTGAGTGGTGGTGGAGTCCATCTCCGGCATGGCGAAGTTGGGGTTCGGGGTTTTGGCAAAGCCGGCGGTGAGGCCGACCATCGCCACCAAGACGATGAGCCAGAAAGCGAGGAAGGGCCATACCGTGCGGTAGGACCAGCTTCCCAGCCGGTAGAGGAATCTGGACATGGGGTGAGCTCCTTTATGCGTGAGAGGGGTAGGGACTGCTTCTAAACCTTGCATAGTCTATGCAATCTTGCGGAAATGGTGCAAAGTAAGGTGCAGGTAGGCATAGTGGCGCAATAATGTGACCTATAACCCAGGCCAGCCCAGAGTGCACAGGGTGGCGCGAAGGATAGGTAGACTATCGCGCATGATTCACGCGGTAAGTTTCGCCCTCTTGGATTCGGTCAATGCTTTGCTCATTGGCATCCTTGTAGCCATCGGCATCATGCTCCCGCGCGGGAAGTACCGCTGGATTGCCGGCCTAGTCATCCTGGGAGATTGGTTGGGAGTTCTTACCGCCGCGGCCGTGGTCATGTTCGTGCTTTTGGGCGTGCGCGAACAGATAGCGGCCATCTTGGAGTCACCAATTGCCGGCGGCATCCTCATCATCGTCGGTATCGCCCTGGCCTTCGCCGCCTGGCATTCCCAGGGAAAACCCAATGCCTTGATCGGGCGCATGCTGCAACCGCTGCGCAGGCCTTCCATCACCACCGTGCTTATCGGGTTTGTGATGGGTGTGGTGCAATCGCTGACCTCCGTGCCGTTTTATTTCGGCCTCATGTTCTTGGCCACCGAGGATTTGTCGCTCGCCGGCCAATACGGCGGCCTCTTGTGGTACGCCACCCTGGCGCTTTCCCTGCCGGTGGTGTGCGGCCTCTTCATCGCCGTGGTGCGCGCCCACCCAGACTCAGCTGCTGGTCGAGTCTTTGCAGCGGCGCGCGAAAACAGCACGCGGGTAGCACTCATCAGCGGCTATGTTGTTGCCGCCTTCCTAATCATCATGGGTGTCGTGAACCTATAGGGATGCGCTAGTCAAAGTAGACATCATCAAGCGCGAGCTCAGAGGCGGACTGCCGTTGTGCAAGGTCCACGTAGCGCGCGGCGTGCGGGATAAATGCCGCGGATTGCTCGGCGGAAAGCTCGCGACGCACGGTGGCCGGGACGCCAGCGGCCAAGGAACGGGCCGGGATTTCCGCGCCCTCGCGCACCAGCGCGCCGGCTGCGATGAGTGAACCGGGCCCGATGGTGGAGCGAGACAGCAGGGTAGCGGACATGCCCACTAGGCTGCCAGCGCCCACATGGGTGCCGTGGAGCATGGCCATGTGGCCTACCGTGACATCATCTTCGAGGACGCACGGTGACTCCCGCTCCACGTGTATGACGCTATTGTCCTAGATATTGCACCTATTTCCAATGCGGATGGGGCCGACATCGCCGCGCAGCACGCAGCCATAAAAGACGGAAGAATCCGGGCCGATTTCCACATCACCAATGATGGTGGCATTCGGCGCGATCCAAGCGCTGCGGTGGATGCGCGGGCGCTTACCCTGGAAGGGATAGATAGGCATTATTCCACCACCACCGCGAGGCTGGGGGAAAGCTCGTACTCGCCGGAGATGGGGGCATCGGCAAGCGGAGCACCTGCAATCTCTGCCTGAGAAAGCGCGCTCGCCAGCGACGGCGTGATGGGGATGATCCAGCCGTGTTTGGGGTCTTTGACCGGCAGCGCATCCTTCGTTAAGGCGGGAAAATGCGCCGTGGTGGTGGGGGAGATAAGGGTTGCGGACTCGCGCGAGCCGGCGAGTTCGGCAAGGGCCCGCGCGCCCTGCTGACCGGTGATAATGATGATCAGCTGGTCGGCGGTCCTAATATCCAACCGGTCCACCTGCATGGTCGTCGCCGCGGAATCGGGCCGCGCCAAGTGCGGCGCCCCATTCCCGGTGAGCTTGGCAAGAGCGTCCAATAGTCCCATAACCCTTTAGTTTAGCCGCGTAGCTAGGAAGCGGGGTTGACCGCCGTAACATCGCCGCGCGTATTATGGGAGACCATGATTGATGCCAGCAATACCGCCCTTGTTATCGAAGGCGGCGGAATGCGCAATTCCTATACCGCCGCCTGCATAGTCAAACTCATCCAAGAAAACGTCACCTTTGGATGGGTAGGCGGGGTATCTGCCGGCGCCTCCCACACAGTCAATTACCTCTCGCACGATGCCAAGCGCGCGGAGGAATCCTTCACGGATTTTGTCAATAACCCCAGCTTCGGTGGCGTGGGCTCGCTGGTGCGCGGCAATGGCTATTTCAATGCGGAATATATTTATGAGCGTTCCGCGGATAAGGATATGCCTTTTGACTGGGAAGCGTACCGCAAGCATCCAGCGGATATGGTACTCGCCGCCGCCCGGGCCGATACCGGCGAATCCGTGTTTTGGACCCGCGATGAAGTGAAAGAACCGGAAGACTTGTATGTGCGGGTGCGCGCCTCCTCTACGCTGCCGCTGCTTATGCCCATCCGCATCATCGATGGCTCGCCCTATGTGGACGGCGCCTTGGGCTCGTCCGGTGGCATTACCATCGAGCAGGCGGAAGAGGCTGGCTACGAAAAATTCCTTTTCATCGGCTCCAAGCCGCGCGGGTATGTCCGCCCTGAGGTAGCGCGCCCGGCGATTACCCGCCGCATCTTCCGCAAGTACCCCGCTATTGCCGATGCCCTCATTGGCCGCCCACCCATTTATAACGCGGCCAAGGACCGGCTCCTCGAGCTAGAGCGACAGGGCAAGGCGCAGCTGTTTTTCCCAGAAGACATGCAGGTGACCTCCACCGAGCGCAACGTGGATAAGCTGCGCGCGAATTACCAAGCCGGCAAGGCGCAAACCCATGCCGAGTGGCCAAAGTGGAAGGAATTCCTGCTGGATTAGCTCACCTCTGGGCCGTGGTGTGAGATCGCCCTCCTGATTCTTGGCGGTGACAGAAGGAATAATAGCGTGCGCTGCACTAATGGCGGTATTCGGTGCAAGGTGCCAAGCCTTCTCAGCTAGCTAAATCGCGTTTAGCTCCTAAGATTGCACAGAGTGTTAGCTATTTTTGATGGCCATATTTGGCTGAGCATTTTCTTCATGATCGTGCTCGGCACGCTTTTTGGCATGATTCCCTTTGGTCCGTTGCGCTTCGGCGCGGCGGGTACCCTTTTTGTCGGCTTAGCCTTCGGATCCTTTATTGATCTGGATGACAATATCCTCAGTTCCTTGCAGGAGCTGGGCTTGGGCCTCTTTATCTATATGCAGGGGCTCTCTGCCGGCGAGGCCTTCTTCAAGGGTTTTTCCACCCAGTTAAAGCACATGTTGCTCGCCACGGTGGCGGTAATAGCCGCGGCGGCCGCGGCGCTGGGCGTAGGCAGCCTCATGGGGCTATCGCCGCTGGCTGTCACTGGCGTATTTTCCGGTGCAACGACGTCCACGGCATCGCTCGCCGTGGCCCAGCAGCAATCCGGCGAGGAGCTGCCCGCCGTGGGTTATTCATTGGCCTATCCGGTCGGCGTGGCCGTGGCCATCCTCCTCGTGGCATTCATCCTGCGGCATAGCTGGCCTGCGCAGAAGGACCAAGACCACTCGGCGGAAAAGATTTTCCGCTCGCGAACGATTAAGGTCACCCGCGATATTTCCTATGCCGAGCTGCGCGAGAAATTCGCGGATCATTTCGTCATCGCCACCATCCGCCGCGGCCGCGATATCGACGTGCCGGGCGATAACCCGGAATTGCACCGCGGCGATGTCCTGCGTGTGCTGGTGACCAAGGCAAAAGCTAAGGAGCTCACCGATGCCCTGGGAAAGCGCCAGCCCCAAACCCCGTTTGTGGATAAGCGCCTGGTCAATGAGACCGTGGCCATTTCCAATGAGGATATTGAGGGCCGCAAGGTTAAGGAGCTAAACCTCTTTTCGCGCTACGGCGCGCGGATTGTGCGGGTGCGCCGCGGCGATGAGGAATTCCTTGCCACCAATGAAACCCACCTGGAATCCGGCGATGACCTAGAAATCGTGGTCAAGCATGACCGCCTGGGCGATGTCCGCGATTACTTTGGCGATTCCGTGACGGCATACTCGCAGCTTAACTGGGTGGCACTCGGCGGTGGGCTGACCATTGGCTACCTGATTTCCCTCATCGTCGTTCCGCTGCCGGGTGGTGCGTCCTTCGAGCTCGGGTTCGCGCTGGGCCCACTGATCACTGGCCTGGTCTTGGGTGCCCTGCACCGTACCAGCCGCATTCCGTGGCAGATTCCGTCCCCGATTAATACTGCATTTCAGCAGTGGGGCCTTGCCATCTTCTTGGCCTCGGTGGGCCTGTCCTCCGGCGAGGCCTTTGTGTCCACCGCTTTCTCTTGGATGGGGCTGAAATCCATGGTGCTGGCCGCGATCATCGCCGTAATCATCATCGGGATTTTCGCGGTGGCCAGCCGCTTTATGGGGCAATCCGAAACCCGCACCTCCGGCGGAATTTCCGGCCTCTTTGGCCAGCCCGCGGTGGTCAATTACGCCACGGGCGCCAGCTCGGATTCGCGAATACTTACCGGCTATACCTCTACCATCGTGGTGGCGCAGTTCATGAAGATCGTGGTCATCCCCGTCATGCTGCTCTGACGGGCGGCCGCGGTATTAATCCGCGACCAAGGTCTCCATGGTGAGCTCGGGGTGTTCCTTTTCAATGAAGGCGAGCTTCCACTTATCGCCAAATAGGGCGATGAGCTCGCCGTCCTGGCGGGTGAAGATCTCTACGCCGCGCTGGCGGCCGAGTTCCGGTGCGGATTCGGCATCGGTGCGCCGCGCCACGGAGTAGGGGATGGGCTCGGTGACGGTTTCGACGTTGTACTCGAATTCCATGCGGGCCTGCATGACCTCGAACTGCATAGGGCCGACCGCTGCCATGACCGGGGAGGCATCACCGCGCGCATCGTTGCGCAGGACCTGCACCACGCCCTCGGCAGAGAGCTGATCCAAGCCCTTGCGGAAGGCCTTGTACTTGCCCAGCGATTTCGCGCGCAGGATGCGGAAGGCTTCCGGGGCGAATTGAGGCATGGGCTTGAACTGCACCTTTTTGCCGGAATAGATGGTGTCACCGGGAGCTAGCGCGCCCGCGTTGACGAGGCCCACGATATCGCCCGGGTAAGCGGTATCCACGGTATCGCGGGTGCGACCAAAGACCGTCAGCGCATACTTGGTGGAAAAACTGCGGCCGGATTGGGCGTGGTTGACCTGCATGCCACGCTCGAATTCGCCGGAGACCACGCGCATAAACGCCAAGTTATCGCGGTGCTTTTGGTCCATGCCCGCCTGCACTTTGAATACGACGCCGGAGAAGTCATCGGCTACCTCGCGGACCTCATCGATGGCGCTGGTGGCGGCCTCCACGGCCTTGGGATCCGACTCGCGAGAATGCGGTGCCGGGGCGATGGCACACAAGGTATCCAGGATCTGGTGGACACCGAAGTTCAGCATGGCCGAGGCGAAGATGAGTGGGGAGGTCACGCATTGCTCAAAGAGTTCTTGATCGTGCAGAGTGCCATCGGCGGCAAGCAGCTCGGCTTCCTCTACCGCGGTTTCCCACACGCCCTCTTCCCTTTCTTCTGCGGCCGCAGGATCGTAGTGCTCTTCCGGCGCGATGGTGGAACCACCGGCGGTGCGGATGAAGTGGATGTAGTTATCGGCCTCGCCGTCATCATTGATATGGGCCAGGCCGCGGAAATCGCCCGCGATGCCCACCGGCCAGTACAGCGGGGTGGGCTGCAATTGAATTTCGTTCACGATCTCATCAACGAGCTCGAGTGGCTCGCGGCCCACGCGGTCCCACTTGTTGATCACCGTGACGATGGGCAGCCCGCGCGCCTTACAAACGCGGAAGAGCTTGAGTGTTTGTGGCTCGAGGCCCTTGGCGGCATCGATAAGCATCACTGCGGCATCCACCGCGGTGAGCACGCGGTAGGTATCCTCCGAAAAGTCCGCGTGACCTGGGGTATCAACCAGGTTGATCATATAAGGCTCGCCCTCGTGTCCCTCCGGGGCGTATTCAAACTGCAGCGCGGACGAGGCGACGGAGATACCGCGGTTTTTCTCCATGTCCATCCAGTCAGACACGGTGGACTTGCGGTTGCCCTTGCCGTGTACCGCGCCGGCCTCATTAATCACGTGCGCATGCAGCGCCAGCGCCTCCGTCAGCGTGGACTTACCGGCATCCGGGTGGGCGATAACGGCGAACGTGCGGCGGCGCGAGGCCTCAAAAGCGACAGAACTCATGCGCCATAGTCTAGTGCTTGAGCGCTACCACTCCACATTGAGGCGGCGGCCCAGATCCTCAAAGACGCGGTGGGCCACAGAGATATTCTTCGCAATCGGGCGCTGCACGCCCAGCGTGCGCTTATTATTGTAGTATTCCCCGGACTGAAAATGGATGCCCTCGGTGCCGGTGAGGAAGTAAGCCAAGTTCTCGCCGCCGGCCTCTGCGGTGCCAAAGGCCTTGCCGATGACCCCGGAATACACCTTGCCGGTAAGCCCGTTCGAGGACTTGCCAAACTCGGTGGCTAATACGCCCGGGTGAAAAGACACCGCGTTGATGCCGTGGGCATCGATAAACCGGGCGAGCAAGATATCCGCCAGCTTGGCATTGCCGTATGCGCGCTCTGGGCTGAAATGCTCCAGCGTATTGGGATCTGCCGGGTCGAAATTGGAGATCAGCATATTGGCCAAGGACGCCGTGTTGACCACGGTGGCGTTACTATCGCGCAGCTTTTCTTGCAGCAGGGATGTCAAAAGGAAGGGCGCGACGACGTTGACCTGCCACGTGCGCTCGAATCCATCGGCAGTCATGGTGGGGCCATCGAAGATACCCCCGGCATTATTGCCCAAAGCATCGATGCGCTCTAGTTGTTGCAGGTCATTAGCCAGCTGGCGCACTTGGGCAAGCGATTCGAAATTGGCGAGGAAATACTGTCCGTCCACCTCCTTTGCAACGGCCTTGGTCTTGTCCGGATTACGACCGATGATGACGAGGTTATCCTGCGGGCGCGTGCGGCGAATCTGCCGGGCGGCTGCGGCACCAATGCCTGACGATGCCCCGGTAATCACGATGGTCCTAGCGGCGGAATACGGCGAAGTCATACGCTAGATTCTAGCGATGGTCGCGACATTCGTTTGCGACATTCGTTCGTGATATTTCTCCGCGGCGTCCCGCCGCGCAGTTCCGCTTGGGGCTGGACGGGCCTATACTTCCGGTTTGTGAAGCGCCTGCTTTTTCTGCGGCAGTGGGGACCGGCGCGGCTAACAGCCACCGGGTTTCTACTGCTCATCCTGATAGGAACGGCATTGTTATTGCTGCCGTTCGCCGAGGCGGGAGATTCCCGCGCCTCGTTTTTATCTGCCCTTTTTACCGCAACCTCCGCGGTCTCGCTGACCGGGCTGGTCGTGGTCGATACCGGAAGTTTCTGGAGCCCAGCCGGGCAAGTGGTCATCTTGGCCCTCATCCAACTGGGCGGTTTGGGGATTATGTCGCTGGCCTCGCTATCTGGCTGGCTTTTAACCGGCCGGATTAGCTTTAAGGCGCGCAAGACCGGTGCCTATGAAAGCCGGCCCATCCTTGCCGGTGGCATCCGCCGCACCCTGATTTTTACCTTTGCCTTTACCGCGCTGGTAGAAAGCATTATCGCGGCGGCGGTCACCGCGCGCCTGATGGTGGGCTACGGGCATTCCTTCCCGCGGGCGTTATGGGAGGGTATCTTCCACGCCATTTCGGCGTTCAACAATGCCGGGTTTAGCACCAATAGCGATAACCTCGTGCCGTTTGTGGGCGATGCCTGGATCCTCCTGCCGCTGGCCGGAGCGGTCATCGGCGGCGGGCTGGGTTTCCCGGTCTGGGCGGAATTGATGCGTCACATGCGGCGCGGGTCGGAGGCGATGCGTCGCATCTCTATTACCGCGCGGATGACGCTGGCGGCCACCGGCGTGCTCATTGTGGCCGGCACGATATTTTTTGCCTTGACGGAGTGGAGTGGCGTACTGGCACCGATGACGTGGGGCGACAAGCTCCTCAACGCGTTCTTTGCCAGCGTGTCCCCGCGCACGGCCGGTTTTAATACCTTCGACTACGGTGAGGCTCACCCGGTAACGCTCATGGGTACCGATATCTTGATGTTTATCGGTGGCGGCTCGGCCGGTACCGCCGGCGGCATCAAGGTCACCACGGCGTGCGTGCTATTAGCCGCCATGGCCGCGGAGTTCTTGGGCAAGGAAAAGACTTCCATCTACCACCGCAGCCTTCCCCACAGTGTGACCCGGCAGGCGCTAGCATTGAGCTTTGCCGGGGTGCTGGTGGTGACCCTCGGCGTGGCGGCGCTGCGCTTTTTCGACCCGCAATTCAGCGGCGATCAGGTCTCCTTTGAGGTCATGTCCGCCTTTGCCACCGTGGGCCTATCCACCGGGATTACCGCCAGCTTGTCTGCACCCTCACAAATCGTGTTGTGCTTCATCATGTACTTGGGCCGCGTTGGCCCAACCACCCTGGTAGCAGCGTTGGCGGCCAAGAACCTCAGCCGCCGCTATAGCTACCCCGAAGAAAGGCCCTTCATTGGCTAGCATTTTTAAGGCGTTGGGCCACTCCCGCGCCACCCTGGACATTGCCCCGGTCGTCGTCATTGGCTTGGGGCGGTTTGGTTGCTCCCTGGCTGGCGAGCTCATGGGCCATGGGGTAGAGGTCCTCGGCATCGATTCCGACGAGAAGATTGTGCGTGAACGAGCGCCCCATTTAACCGAGGCCATTTCGGCGGATACCACCGATCCGGCGGCGCTGCGCCAGTTGGGCATCGACGAGGTGGAGCGGGTCATCGTGGGCATCGGCTCGCACCTAGAGGCATCCATCCTCACCGTATCCAATTTGGTGGAGCTGGGGGTCAAAGATATTTGGGCCAAGGCCAATTCGGAGGCCCATGAGCGCATCTTGCGACAGATCGGCGCCCACCACGTCATCCGCCCCGAGCGCGATACCGGCCGCCGCGTGGCCTACCTCTTGGGCGGGCGCTTCCGCGATTTTGCAGAGATCGCCCCGTACTATGGCGTGACGCAGATGGCCGCGCCCTCCTCGGTTACGGGTCGCCCGCTCGATTTGGGCGAGGTATGGCGCACCCACCACGTGCAGTTGGTGTCGGTCTGCCAGGCGGAGGGTGCTTGGGCCCCGCTTGCCGATGCCACCCAGCTCGCCCCCACCGACTTCATCGTCGCAGCCGGCAGCCCACAGGCGCTGGAGAAATTTTCCCAGTCTTAGCGCGAATGTATGCGGTTTTGGGCTTGTACGAGCCCTTGCGTGGCGATGAGCTGGGCGGCTTCGGCGGCGGTGGCGATGGCGGTATCGAAGCCGGGGCCGGCATCGACAGGTGCTAAAACATAATCCGGAATCGACGAGCCCTTGGGCGGGCGCGCGATGCCAATGCGCACGCGCAGGTAGTCCCGCGTGCCCAGGTTGTGCGTGAGCGATTTCAGCCCGTTGTGCCCATTTTCATTGCCGCCCTGCTTCAGACGAATTTTATTGGCCGGCAGGTCGAGCTCATCGTGGATGACGATGATGTGGTCTGCCGCAATGCCCAAAGCCTGCGCCAGCGGGGCAATCGGATCGCCGGAGAGGTTCATAAACGTTGTCGTGCGCACCGCCAGCGCGCGGGTATCGCCCCAGCGCAGCGGGGCTGCCTCGAGGTCCATTCCGCGCACCGGCTCAAGCACGTCGCCGCCTTGGGCCAGTACATCGTCGACGGCCATGTATCCCACGTTATGGCGAGTGGCGGCGTACTTCGCGCCGGGATTGCCCAGGCCAATGATGAGCCAGTCTGCCTCTAACTCGGCCGGGTCCAGCCCCTGCTGCGCTGGCGAGGGACCGCCGAAAAACCGGGTAATAAAATCTTTCAAAGCTGCCACGAATGCGCCTTTCTAGCTCGGTACAGTAGTGTCCTATGAGCCAGGTTATTCAATCTTTGCGCCGAACCGTAATGCCAGCGCCCATGGCGGGCGGGCCTACCACCGTGGATCTGGTGCGCGCTGCGCATCAGGCCGGTTCCTTTGGCACCCTGGGGCTTGGGTCTGCCAGCGTGGATTCTGCCCGCAGCCAGATTGATGCCTGCGCCGGCATCCCCTTTGGGGTGAACCTGTTTTGCCCGCAGGATCCGTTGAATCCCGGGCAGTTGGCTGCTGCTGCGGAACTGGCCGCGGCCGAAGGTACCTCGCTGCCGGATCCCGATTATTCCTTCGGCTTCCATGACAAGCTCGAGCTGGCGCTCCAGGGCGGCGCGCGCGTCGTGTGGTCCATGTTCGGCGCCTTTGACTCTGAGCAGCTTGCCTGCATCCACGCCGCTGGTGCCGAAGCTTGGACCACCGTCACCACGCCCGACGAGGCCCGCGCCGCCGCCAAGGTGGGAGTGGACGCCCTGTGCGTACAAGGCCCCGCAGCCGGCGGGCACCGCGGTACCTGGGACCGCATCGCGCTTCCAGACGATCGACCCCTGCCAGATCTCATCGCTGCGGTCTATGCGGCCGTCCACGCCGTCGCACCGAACATCCCGCTGATTGCCGCGGGCGGGCTGCGCACGGCAGAAGAAGTCGCCCAGGCATTAAGCCTGCCCGGCGTGGCCGCCGCATCGTGCGGCTCTGCCTTTTTGCTGACTAAAGAAGCCGGAACCAGTGACTACAACCGCGAGCTTCTCCAGCGTGGCGGGGCCACCGTATCCACCCGCGCTTTTTCGGGGCGCCATGCGCGCGGCTTAGAGACTGACTACACCCGCACCCACCCGGATTTACCCCCGGTATATCCCATGCTTAATTCCGTACTCAAGGAACGCCGAGCGCAGCACGATGACACCGTAGCCTACTGCCTCGTAGGTGAGCCGGCAGCAAAAATCCGCGGGGGTAGTGTCGCGGACATTCTGGACTCCCTATGCCAAAACAAACACTAAGACACGCTAAAATTTGGGGCGAAGATTTCTAGCCACCCCCGAAATAGAAATGGATGGAGCCTCGTGACTGCGAACGCACATATTGGACATGATGACTGGAACGAGCGCCTGGAATTGGCGCAGCACATGATTCCCCTCATCCACCAACTGCACCGCAATAACAACGTCGTCGCCACCATCTTCGGCCGCCCGCTGGTTGGGCAGACCGATATCGACATCATCAAGTCCCACCGCTACGGACGCCGCATTGCCCAGCGCCAGCTCTCCACGGCAGAAACCCTGCCCATCCTGTCCGAACTAGCGGATATGAACCTAAGCTCCGCGTCCATCGACGTCGGACGCCTCCTCTTGGGCTTTGAAGAGTCGGGCGAAGATGACCTGCGCCGCTACCTCGAAGATGAACTCACGGAAATAGTCGGTGCCGGTGAAGACATCGACCCCACCGATGTCGTGCTCTACGGCTTTGGCCGCATCGGCCGCCTCCTTGCCCGCATCCTCGTCGCCCGCGAGGCCGCTTACGGCGGCGTGCGCCTGCGCGCGATCGTGGTGCGCAATAAGGGCGAAGGGGACATCATCAAGCGCGCCAGCCTCCTGCGCCGCGATTCCGTCCACGGTGCCTTCAACGGCACCATCAGCGTGGACGAGGAAGAACAGATTATCTGGGCCAATGGCACGAAGATCCAGATGATCTACGCCAACGACCCAGCGACTATCGATTACACCGAATACGGCATTAATAACGCCGTGCTGGTAGATAACACCGGTGTCTGGCGCGATAAGGAAGGCCTGTCCCAGCACCTTGAGGCCAAGGGCGTGTCCCGCGTGCTGCTGACCGCACCGGGCAAGGGCGATATCAAGAACATCGTCTTTGGCATCAACGATTCCGCCATTACCGATGACGATAAGATCCTCTCTGCCGCATCGTGCACCACCAACGGCATCACTCCGGTGCTCAAGGTCATCAATGACCGCTACGGCGTGGCCCACGGCCACGTGGAAACCGCGCACTCGTTTACCAATGACCAAAACCTCATTGATAACTACCACAAGGGCGAGCGCCGCGGCCGCGCTGCTGGCCTGAACATGGTGCTCGCCGCCACCGGTGCCGCCAAGGCCGTGGCCAAGGCCCTGCCCGAGTTCGAAGGCAAGCTGACCGGTAACGCCATCCGCGTTCCCACCCCAGACGTATCCATGGCGGTGCTCAACCTGGAGCTGGAGCAAGAGGTCGACCGCGATGAGGTCAATGACTTCCTGCGCAACGTCTCCCTGCACTCGGATCTGCGCCAGCAGATTTCCTACATCGCCTCCCCAGAGGTCGTCTCCAGTGACTTCGTGGGAAATACCAACGCCGGCATCGTCGATGGCATCGCCACCATCGCCTCCGGCAAGCACCTCGTGCTTTACGTCTGGTACGACAACGAGTTTGGTTATTCCAACCAGGTCATCCGCGTGGTGGAGGGGCTTTCTAATGCCCGCCCGGTGGTCCTGCCCAAGCGCGTTTCTCCCTCTGAGCTCTAAGCTCGAATAGTTTAAGGCCCGCGGTAATCCCCGCGGGCCTTAGTTATTTAAGCGGTGGGGCGAAGCGCCCGTGTGCGCAGCAACAGCCTGGCGGCCCAAGAAGTAATGCCGGCGAAAAGCAGAGTCATCATTGCCGCAGCGGCTAAGCGCCCGGGGGAATCCGCATTCATCGGCCAGGCGGGGAAGGCAATGAGCCAGAGCACAGTCTTCGCGAGGACATCGCCGCCTACCGTCACGGAGACAATGGTGCCGATGATGGTTAGAGCAAGTGAACTCCAGATACCAAAGCGGATCACGACGATGAGCGATACCACCGTGAGAACGTATCCCACGCCGATGGCTAGAGGCAGTTGGGTTAGCACGGCTAGGGCAGCACCACCGGCGAAGATAATCGCGAGCGAAGCACACGTGCACACCACTGCGATGATGCCCAGTAACCACAGGAGAAGGGCAGTAGAACAGTGGCGAGATTCTGTATAAACCATCGGCCACGCACCCGAGAACCCCGGCCAGACCAGCACAGGAAGGACACCGGCACCTACGGGGAGAAGTAAAAGTACGAAGAATCCCTGTACATAACTTGGTGGGTAGATAAGGGCAATAAAGATCAGCGCTAAGGCGCTTAATACCACACAAGTGATGACCGCTGGCGTCATGATGACCCGGGAAAAGCCACGTAGCGCATCGGCAAGGCGGGAGCGGGCAGCGGCACGAGAGACACTCGGAGGCTGCCAGCCCTGAGCAGGCGTGGCGCTGGTACTGGTCGTAGGAGCCGTCACGCGCCGGCGTCGGGAGAGCGGCCGTAATCGGCGCGGTGTCATGATCGCGATAAGTGACCCAGCTACAGCGAGGATGAGGCATAACGCAAGCGCAGGAAGTGGGCTTTCCTGTAGTAGTGGATCACCTGGCTCGAGCGGAACCGAATTCTGGTGGATGCGCAGCGCAGGCAACAGTAACCGCAGCGGCCACGCGGGTGGGAAGGCCCACCATAGCTGCCCCTCGACAACGCGAGGAAGCACGCTAATGACCTGCCAGATAACCGCGAAGATAAGCGTGACGGCAAGGCCCAGCCTGCGGGCGCATGCGGTCGCAAGCCCCGCGATGCCGATGGCTCCGAGGAAAGAATAAGCCCCAGCGATGAGAAGCAGCTGGTGGTCTGCACGCCCTTGCGCTGCAACCGCCGCCCAGGACAGACCGAAATTAAGAAGGTGAAAAACTGCGAGGCTTACCACGACGAAGAGGAACCGGGACGCGTGCTCGTAGCGAGGATGAAGCCGGCGCCATAGGGTGCCGCCGCCGCGGCTGAGCACCTCGCGGCGCTCTGGAACGCCAGCAAAAAGCGCAGTGAGCGGCGCGTACATGCCGGTGATAAACATGGACTGCCAGCCAAGAACCCCGGTAGCGTCCTCAGCGGAGGACGCGAAGGCAGAAAATAACACCGTCATTAACACCAGAGGCAGGGCGAGCAATGGTAACCACTGCAGGGCGCTGCCGCGGCTGCGCAGTAGTTCTGCTGAGAGATACCGTCGATACTGGTTACTCATCGGTCTCACCACCTGCAGAAGTCAGGCGGAAGAATTCGGCTTCCAATTCACCGCTGGGGGCCAGTTCCTGCAGGGAGCCGGAGTACCGGATGGTGCCTTGGGACAAAATAGTGATGTCGTGGGCTAGGTGAAGGACTTCACCGAGTTGATGGGAGCTGACCACGACGGTATGCCCAGCGGCGGCGAGCTGCTGGAGGAGCTTTCGCAGCTCCGCGATGCCCTGTGGATCGAGTCCATTTTGCGGTTCATCGAGCAATAAGATTTCTGGATCACCAAGCAAGGCCTGGGCTAAGGCCAAACGGGCTTTCATCCCGGTGGAAAAAGACTTTGCCTTCTTAGAACCAGCCCCGGCTAGACCAGCAATGTGCAAGACACGGTCGATTTCAGTTTCAGGCAACCCGAGAAGGCGGGTATGCACGCGGAGGTTATCCGTGGCGGATAGGTGCCCGTAGAAGGCTGGCCCGTTAACCGAGGCGCCAACATGGTCGAGAACTTCCCGTGACCATGGTTTGCCAGCCACGCGCACCGTTCCCGAATCGGCGGGTAGCAGCCCGAGGAAAATGGAAAACAAGGTGGACTTGCCGGCGCCATTTCTCCCGAGCACAGCGTGTACCCGGCCAGGTAAGACCTGAAAACTGATATCCCGCAGCACTGCCTGGGAACCAAAAGACTTTGTGATGTGTTCGAAAGAAACCTCATAGCTCATACCAAAAGTATGAGCTGCGCAACTATCGAAATCTTCCGCCTGCGAGACGGTCTTCGCGCCGGGGTAGTCCTACCACAGTAGGAGGCTAGGCAATGCCAGCTTTGTGCGCCAGCAGCACCAAAGCCACGCGGTCGCGTGCAGCTAGCTTGGACATCAGCGCAGAGACATGCGTTTTTACCGTGGTATCTGCGATAGACATGTGGCCGGCAATCTCGCGATTTGTAGCCCCGCGCGCGATGAGCGAGAGCACCTCCATCTCGCGCCGAGTGACTAGGCTAAGCCCCTGGCGTTCGTGTGGACTGAGCTGGCTGTGCGTTAGCGCTTTGCGGTAGCCCTCTAAAACAGGGCCCGTTACCTGCGAGGCGAGGACAGACTCGCCCTTGGCAACGTCGCGTACGGCGTGTACCAGAACCTCTGGGTCGGCGTCTTTTAGCAAGAATCCATGCGCACCGGCGGCAATAGATTGAGATACCAGATCTTCTTCATTGAACGTGGTGAGCATGATGATCCGGCAGTCAGGGGTGCGGGAGAGAATGGCTTGAGCCGCGGCGATTCCATCCATGCCAGGCATTCGTATATCCAAAATGGCCACATCAATGCGGTGGCGAAGTGCCAAGGAGACGGCGTCGCCTCCGGAGGCTGCGGTAGCCACCACCTCAATATCTTCCTGCGCGTTCAAGATGGTCGATAAGGCAGCGACGAGCATCGCTTGATCGTCTGCAAGCATGACGCGAATCTTAGGCATGATTGTCCTTGTGTAATGGGAGTTCCGCAGCCAGTGTAAATCTCTGGGCATCGCCACTGCTGGTTAAGTATCCGCCTAACGCTTGGGCGCGTTCCTTTACTCCCACCAAACCCACGCCGCTGCCGGATACCTCACTGGGAGTCGGGGACGTAGCGGTGGAGATGAGGGTGACCCGTGCGGCATCGGAAAGCGTGAGTTTTAGCTGCACGTGCGTGCCGGGGCCTTGGTGGCGCAGGGCATTGGTCAGCGCTTCAGAAATGATGCGTACCAGGGCTAGCTGAGTCAGCGCGGAAACCTCGTAAGAGGCAGGCAATTCCGCGTCAACCTCCAGTCCAGCGGTGCGAAAACCGTCGATGATGCCCTGTACGTGCTCGAGCTGCTGCGCGGGTTCCAAAGCCGAAGGCCCCGTACTGCGTAGCGCCGTGACGATGCCGCGCACTTCCTCCAGTGCGGAATCCGCACCATCGCGAATGCTCTGCAAGGTGTCCTCTGCGGCGGTCGAATCCGTGCGCGCGGCGATAATCCCGGCATTGGCCTGAACCTTGATTAAGGTGAGGGAGTGGGCCAAGACATCGTGCAATTCCCGGGCGATGAGTAAGCGCTCTTCCTCCTGCGCTTGGTGGAACCGTTCTTGGGCTAAGCGCTCGCGTTGCCTATCCAGATCAAAATAGCGTGCGGCGATGAAATAGGCGCTGCCAAGCACCGCCCAATGCACCACCAGCAAGGTGATGTAGCGGCGATCGAGCTGGAAAGATAAGAGAAAGGACTCGGGGTCAATACGCCACATCGCAGGCGATATAAAGGAGCCCAAGAACGCGGCGATAAGCACCGCGCGGGGAATTGAGCGGCGTTCCACGTAGCGGGAGGTGGTGTAGACGGCCATCGGCGCGGTCAATGCCCATGGGGTAACCCCGAGGTTGGCTGGTAGCTGGCTTATCCACGCCACGGCCCACGCACCAAGGAGGACGATAAAGCCAGCTGCGCTGAGCACCGGTTTGGTACGCCAGACCCAGATGAAGGGCAAAAATAAAAGCGAAAGCGCTGCTTGGATGAGCTCGATCGCTCCTGGAGCCGCCCAAGCCCCGATGAGATAAAACAGCGCAATGAGCGCTGCCACCGCGGTGAGGATTTTATCCCCCAAGCGTGCTTTGGCGACGGTGTCAGTGCTCATAGCAGGACATAGTAGTACGCCTTCGGGGGACTACTTCTTTTTATCCTTCTTCTTGCCTTTCTTCTTATCCTTCTTTGTAGACGAGGCCTCCAGCTTGGCGGCTACATCCGGCACGTAGCGGAACTCTTCGCGGTCTGGGCGCTCGTAGGTCTTGCCATCGGAATCGGGACGGTGTGGGATTTCTGGCAGATCGCGCTCGATCTTCTCGTAGGGGATGGTATTGAGCAGGTGCGAAATGACGTTGATGCGCGAGCGCTTTTTGTCCTCAGACTCCACGGTGTACCACGGTGCGGTCGGGGTATCGGTGTGGATGAACATGGCATCCTTGGCGCGGGAATAGTCTTCCCAGCGGGTAATGGATTGGAGATCCATGGGCGAGAGCTTCCAGCGGCGCAGCGGATCATTGCGGCGGGATTCAAAGCGCTTAATCTGCTCTTCATCAGATACGGAGAACCAGTACTTGCGCAGGATAATGCCGTCTTCCACAAGCATCTGCTCAAAGGTGGGAGCCTGGTGCAAGAAGCGGACGTATTCTTGGTCGGTGCAAAAGCCCATGACGCGTTCAACGCCGGCGCGGTTGTACCAGGAGCGGTCAAAGATGACGATTTCGCCCTTGGTCGGCAGCTTTTCCACGTAGCGCTGGAAATACCACTGGCCCTGCTCGCGCGAGTTCGGGGCCGGAAGAGCCTCGATGCGGCAGGTGCGGGGGTTGAGGTACTGCGTGATGCGCTTGATGGCAGAACCCTTCCCGGCGGCGTCGCGGCCTTCCATGATGATGACCACGCGGGCGCCGGTCTCAACGACCCACTGCTGCATATCGACGAGCTCTGCTTGCAACCGCTCGAGCTCTTTTTCGTAGGCCTTCTTATTCAGCTTTTTGGGGGATTTGCTGCTTTTGGTGCTCATTCTTCCAGCTTAACGGCTTGGTAGCCCTATCTAGAAAACCGGTGTGCCCTCGTTGGAGTGAGAACCCAAACACAGCTTGTGCGGCGCGATCGCGGCAGGCTTACAGGCCGGGCTCGCCGTAGCGGGTGGTATTTGAAATATGACCGAGCCCTTCGATGTCGATGGCGACCGTATCGCCATCTTGGAGGAATTGCTGCGGGTCGCGAGCAAAACCAACGCCTTCGGGCGTACCGGTCACGATGACATCACCGGGGTTGAGGGGATAGAGCTGCGAGCAAAATTCGATGAGCTCAGCAATGGAAAAGATGAGATCATCGGTATTGTCTTGCTGGCGCACCTCGCCATTAACCGTGGTGGTCAGCCGCGCGCTATTGCCCGGCGCCCATTCATCAGGGGTGGTCAGCCAAGGCCCAAAGCCTGCGGTGCGATAAAAAGACTTGCCCGCGTGGAATTGGCTGGTCTGACGCTGAAAATCGCGCAGGGTGTAGTCATTCATGATGGAATACCCCGCCACGTAATCCAATGCGTCCGCGCGGGTTATGCGGTGCGCGCGCTCGCCGATGACCACCGCAAGCTCACCTTCATAGTCCAGCTTCTGGGTTGCGTACTCGGGGATATAGACGTCATCGAAGGGGCCGGTAAGCGCATCGGCGAACTTGATAAACAGCGTGGGGTGCTCGGGAAATTCACGGCCCATTTCCCGGATATGCTTGGCGTAATTAAGGCCTACGCAGATGATCTTCCCCGGCGTTGGGACGACTGCTTCTAAATCATGCTGGTCATAGACTATTGGCTCGCCGGATAGCTGTGCGGCCTTGCGCCAATCTTCGCTGCGCAGCAGCGCGCCTACGTCTTCGTAGTCCAGCTCCACTCCCACATTATCGCCTTCAATGCGGATTGCGGAGTTGCCGAACGCGGTGCGAAGAGTAGCCAGTTTCATGCCAGCTAGTCTAGCGCACTCCTTATTTCTGCTACCGCGTTAGCGCAGAGAATGGGGATTTCCACCTTTTCTTGTTTGGACCACGGCTTGAGCACAAACGATGCCGGATCCATCCGGCCTGGCGGCCTTCCGATGCCGATGGAAAGGCGCTGATAGTCCTTAGTACCGAGCGACTTTGTAGTAGAGCGCAGACCGTTGTGCCCGTGATCGCCACCGCCTTGGCGCAATTTCACGGTCCCGAAGTCGAGTTCTAATTCATCGTGGACCACCACAATATCCGTGGGTGCCAGATGGAAGTACTGGGCGAGTGCCTTGATCGGCCCGCCAGAAAGGTTCATAAAAGATCGCGGTTTAGCGCAGATTACCTTGCATCCGGATAGCATTCCTTCCGCGAGCTCGGTATTAGTCTTCTTATGCACCGAAAAGCTGCTCATTAATTCACCGGCGAGTTCATCGGCAACGTCGAAGCCGATATTGTGCCGCGTGCCGGAATATTTCGGGCCAGGATTGCCAAGGCCTACTACGAGTAGTGAAGTCACTGCATTATTGTCGCATAGATTGAAATTCTAATAGAAATACAATTCCATGCTCTATAGAATATGCCGCCGAGTATCATTGCTGCTCGGGTGCTAAAAATACCTCTTACAGCGGTGGACTTGGAGAAGTATCGTAGTGATTAAGGAGGTGCGCCCCATGACCGAAAAACCACCTGAAGTTGATCGCGAAACCGAAAAGATTCCTAGTAGCAAAGTTGCTGCTGCGCGGCTCATTATCAAGCGCGCTAAGGAAGGCAAGGGCAAGATCGAAATCACGCCTAGAATTCGTGAACTTGCCGGACAAGATTTATAAAACTACGATATCGCCGTGAGCATTGCTGCTCACGGCGATATGCGTTTGGGGGAGTGGGAAATTACTCCTCGGAATCGTCAGACTCGGAGGACCCGCCTTCGCCCTCTTCGTCGACGGAGTCGGCACCAGCGTCGGCGCCGCCTTCCTCAGCAGCCTCAGCGGCCTCTTCGAGCTCCTCGTCAACCTCAGGCAAGGAGATGGAGAGGATAACGGTCTCTGGGTCTGCTACCAGGGTGGTGCCTTCCGGCATAGTGACGTCGGCAGCGGTGATGACCTCGCCGTCCTCGAGGCCCTCGATGGACAGCTCGATCTCTTCCGGAATGCTCAGTACGTCAGCCTCAACCATGAGGACGTCTGCATCCTGGATGTGCATGGTGCCCGGTGCGGACTCGCCGGTCAGGGTAATCGGAACCTCAACCTCGACCTTCTCGCCGCGCTTAATCAGCAGCAGGTCAACGTGGTCGATGTCCATGGTGAGCACGTTCTGGTCAACGTTCTTGACCATGGTCAGGTACTGCTCGCCCTCGATCTCGAGCTCCAGAACGGCGTTGACACCGTTGTTGCGAACGAGGGACTGGATGTCCAGCAGCGGCACTGCGAAGTGTACGGGCTCCTGGTCGCTACCGTAAATTACGCCGGGAACCTTCCAGTCGCGGCGCAGGCGGCGGGCGTAGCCCTTGCCAAAGACGGTACGTGGTTCTGCTTTAATAATTGGGCGCTCTGCCATGATGCAATCTCCTTTGTCGGTGTAGTGCGGCGAGGCTATCGAAGTTATAAAAACGACGAAAGCCTGCCGATGAACGTCTTGGACGAGTCATCGCAGGCGTCAATAAAAGCAACATGCTCTAACTTCAATCGCGTCGATAACGGCTTCCCAATTTTTGAGTCGCCCTCGCCGAGACTGAGTTAGATTAGCATCTCTCGGCCGATGAAACCAAAACCCACCCCGTTAATCTTCCTTCGCGCCCTTTCCTCTGATTGCGCCCTTCGCGCTCACCGGCAACGCTTATGTCTGTAGCTCGGGTTACGCGGTGAGCGTGAAGGGCGGGTGGGAAAACAGCAGGCGGTAGTGCTTGCGTGTACCTGCGACGCCCTTGGCGCTCACGGGGATGGAAAACACCGGCACCCCGCCGTTCACGGTGAGCGGGAAGGGCGGGGTGTGAGGTGTAGTGCGACCGGCGAAACGCTTATGCCCGATCGAAAAGGGTAGTCACGGAACCGTTTTCGAAGATCTCGTGGATGGTCCGAGCCAGCAGTGGGGCGATGGACAGGACCTTGAGGTTGGACCAGCCTTCGGTGGACTGCGGCAGGGTATCGGTGGTGATGACTTCCTCGGCACCGCACTCGGACAGGCGCTCGCGGGCGGGGTCAGAAAAGACGCCGTGGGTGCAGGCAATGATGACCTTCTTTGCGCCCGCTTCCTTGAGCACGCGCACGGCGCCGGCGATGGTGCCACCGGTGTCAATCATGTCATCGAGAAGCACGCAGTCCTTGCCCTCAACTTCACCCACCACGCGGTTGGAGACCGTCTTATTGGCCTCGGTATTAGAGCGGGTCTTGTGCACGAAGGCCAGCGGGGCATCGCCCAGGTCGTGGGCCCACTTTTCGGCGACCTTCACGCGGCCGGCATCGGGGGAGACGACGGCGATGTTATCGGTGGCGTACTTGGACTTGATGTAGTCCGTCAAGATGGGCTGGGCGTGCATGTGGTCCACCGGACCGTCGAAGAAACCCTGAATCTGGTCCGTGTGCAGGTCCACCGAGACGATGCGGTCCGCGCCGGCTGCCTGCAGGAGATCTGCGACCAGGCGGGCGGAGATGGGCTCGCGGCCCAAGTGTTTTTTATCCTGACGCGCGTATGGGTAGAACGGCAAAATCGCGGTGATGCGCTTGGCGGAACCACGCTTCAGTGCATCGATCATGATGAGCTGTTCCATCAACCACTTATTGAGCGGCTGGGAGTGCGATTGCATGACGAAGCAGTCAGCGCCGCGCACGGACTCTTCGAAGCGGATAAAAATCTCGCCATTGGCGAAGTCCCGGGCGGTGGTAGGAACCAGATCGGTCTTGAGTTCCTTTGCCACTGCCTCAGCCAATTCTGGGTGTGCGCGCCCAGAAAAGAGCTTCATGTTCTTGCTACTACCAGTTACCTTGCCAGTCATAGGAGAATATGCCCCTTTACTTCTCGTTGTCCTGTGCACGGGCTGCGGCTTCTGCCGCTGGGGTGCCCGGACGCTTCTTTTCAACCCAGCCTTCGATATTGCGCTGTTTGCCACCGGAGACTACGAGTGCTCCCGCGGGAACATCGTCTTTAATTACTGTACCCGCACCGGAGTACGCGCCATCACCGACATTGACTGGAGCGATAAACATCGTATCCGAGCCGGTGCGCACGTGGCTGCCAATGGTGGTGTGGTGCTTGTCCACACCGTCGTAATTGACGAAGACAGAGGACGCACCGATATTGGATTCCTCGCCCACGGTGGCATCGCCAATATAGGTAAGGTGCGGCACCTTGGTACCGCGGCCGAGCTCGGCATTTTTCGCTTCCACGAAGCCGCCGAGCTTACCGTCTTCGCCCACGATGGTATTCGGGCGAATAAAGGTAAATGGCCCGATCTTGGCGTTGACGCCGATGACGGAATCACTGCCGTGTGTGCGGACCACGGACGCGCCGGTACCAATCTGCATATTCGTCAACGTGGAATCTGGGCCGACCTCGGCATTATCGGCGATGCTCGTCGCTCCCCATAGCTGGGTGCCGGGGTGGATGGTGACATCGGTGCCGATGGTGACATTGACACCGATCCAAGTGGTTTCCGGATCGATGATGGTGGCGCCGCCGCGCATGGCCTTTTCCACCATGCGGCGGTTGAGCTCGCGGCCGGCGGCGGCCAGCTGCACGCGATCGTTGACGCCGGCGAGTTCCTGCGGATCGGCGGCCACGTGCGCACCCACGCCGTGTCCGGCGGTGCGGGCGATTTCGAGGACATCGGTAATGTAGAGCTCGCCCTGCGCATTATTGGTATCAAGCTTGGTTAGGGCATCGCGCAATGCTGCCGCATCGAAAGCGAAAACGCCGGAGTTGACCTCATTAACCAGGCGTTGTTCTTCGTTGGAATCCTTGTGCTCCACGATGGCGGACACAGACCCGTCCGTGTCGCGAATGATGCGGCCATAACCGGTGGGATCTGCAAGGCGCATGGATAATACCGTGACCGCATTGCCTTGAGCGGTGTGGGTATCGCGCAACCCCTCGATGGTTTCTGGGGTCAAAAGCGGCACGTCACCGTTGGTGACAATGATGGTGCCTTCGAAATCAGAAATCGGAGAAATCCCGCAGGACACGGCGTGGCCGGTACCGCGCTGTTCTTCCTGCACGGCCTGCACGACCTCGCGGTCCAGCTCATTTGAAATCTTTTCTACGACGGGCGAGACCTGATCGCGCTGGTGGCCCACGACGGTTACGAGGTGGTCCGGGTTAATACCCGCCGCGGCGTGCAGTGCGTGTCCAAGCAGCGTGCGACCGCCAATTTCGTGCAAAGTCTTTTGCTTTGTGGATTTCATGCGCGTGCCGGCGCCCGCCGCGAGGACGACGACGGCACTTGGGGTAGTTGCTTCCACGGTCAACAAAACTCCTGGGGGTTGAGTTTGATTAGTTCTTCGGGCTTTATCTTATAGTCCATATTTAAACTATGTGCGAGAAACCTCCTTAAGGCTGCCCGCGCGCCACACTCCAACAAAGCCAACGAGCGCCAAGAAAATCAACGCTGCCTCTGGCCCCGCGAGAGCGATAACGGAAGAAATACCACCCATGATGAGCAAAATAATGCCCATCATGGTGTTAGCCGCACCCACGTATTGCGTCCTTTTATCCCCACCGGCCATATCCACCACGTAGGTCTTTCGCGCCACGCGAACTGCCGTATGCGCGAGATTGACGGCAAAGAAGCCGAGCGGCATGACCCAAGCATTCACAGCGTCTGGGGCCCAGTGAGAACTAGCCACGATGAGCAGGATCATAACGGAGGAGGCGGCAGCACCAGCCGCCATGGTGTTTTTGGAGGATTTATCCGAAAATACGCCAGAAATTCGCCCACCGATAAGCGAGGCTAAACCAGAGGCAAGCACGAAGCCGAAGACACCAGAAAGGTCATCGTGCAGCAGCACGATAAATGCGGTAGAAAGCGCCGAGACCAGCAGCAGAGCGCGAACGATGACGAAGTTGCGGAATTGGGCATCGCCAGTGAAAAGCTTCCACGTATCTGACCACCAGCTCTTATCGATGCCCTCTTGCTTACCCTCCGGCACCGGCTCTTCCACGTGCGAAAATACCCACGTCGCAATGGCCCAGGTAGAAGCGCCGACCAATAAAACGATGCCCATAGTAGAGATCGTGAGATCCCCCAAGAGGAATAAGATGACGCCGGCAAGCAGGGTGGCCCCGCCGCCCAAGGCCGCTGCGGATCCGGTCACTCGGCCGCGCTGGCCCTTGGAAATCGTGCGCGCCTGCACGTCTTTGCCGGCGATGGAACACAACGCGCGGAACAGGGAAAGCGCCGCCAATGCAAGAAGTACGATCATGCCCAACCATGCGCCGCGTATAAAGAATGCTGCAAGGGCAATCACGGCGGCGGAGATGGCTTGGCCGGTCGAGCCGATCATCCACAAGCGCTTGCGGGCGCGGTGCGTGGTCACCCAAGGGGTAAGAGCGGCCTGCGGCAGCATGGAGCCAGATTCCCGGATAGGGGTAAGCAGACCGGTGAAGAAGGCAGGGACGCCTGCCGCATTAAAGAGCGCCGGCAGCACCGTTTTGGACGCAACGATCTGGTCGCCTAAATTTTGTAGGCCATTGGACCAGATGAAGTACCTGGCATTTGAGTTAGACATGAAAGAACTTTCGAGATAACCGAGACAAAGCGGGATAACACTGTAATCCGGTCAGAAGAGACCGTCTATCAACTTTACTTGCTTCCTACCCCTGGAAAGGGCGAAACCGCTGCGATCGGCTATGTTCAGTAGTTGTTATGCACGACGTGGATCCCCTCATCAATACGATGTACCAGGCCTTCGATCTGATCGGAGTGGCCTTGAACGGCATCATCGGCGGCACGATCGCCCGCCGCCGCGAATTCGACATCGTGGGTTTTATTTTCCTCGCCTTATTTTCCGGCCTGGCTGGCGGCATGATCCGCGACATGCTTATCGATGACGGCCCCGCAGCCGCCATCTCAGATCCCTGGTACTTGGGCCTTGCCTGCGCCGGGGCGCTGACGGCCTTCCTTATGGAACTGAAGGGAAAGGCGTGGGAGATTTTCCGCGAGCACGGCGATGCCATCATTTTGGGTATGTGGTCTACCACCGGTTGCGTGAAGGCACTGGCTGCAGGCATGCCCATGATCCCGTGCGTGTTTTTGGGCGTCTTAACCGCCGTCGGTGGGGGAATGGTCCGCGATGTCGCCTCTGGACAAATCCCGTCGATTTTCGGCGGCAGCCCCCTCTACGCAGTGCCGTCTATCGTCACAGGCATTGTCATGGTGACCTTTGCATCCTATGACCAATTCGCCATGGGCATGGTGGTTTCTCCGGTCATCGGCAGTGGCATGGCCATCATTTCCTACTGGCGGGGCTGGGTCCTGCCCCGCGCTGGGGTCGCGCCAGTGAACTACACCGCGGCACAGGTGGCCGCGATTGCCAAGAAGGCGGAGATAAAAGGCTTCCGCCGCGGCCGGCGCAAGCGCTAGCAGCTTAGACAGCTCATCAGACCATACCGCAGCCAGCTTTAAGGCAGGTTGGTGACGATGGCAATGATGGTAAGGATAATCAGGACAAGAACGCTCCACCTGAGGAATGGATCCTTGGTCAGGGGCAATGGCTCCTGGGAGTCGTCATCATCAGGTTCCGGGGTAGACGTGGAGTGTGGAGCAGTCATGGCAGGAATCCTTTCGAGTGCAACGTTGCCGCAATGCTAGTGAGGGCGGACTATAAGCGTCGCCCTCAAGCAAGAGCAAGGCACCTCGACGGCACTGCGTGAGTGCCTTGTGGAGGACGACTACAGATTATCCACTGCGTACTGTGCTTCTTCTGCGGTGAACTTTTCACCGTATTCGCTAACGAGTTGGTCATAGATGGCATTGGGCGACATGCTCATCATTTCTTCGTAATCGCGGGCCGTTTGAAGCGCATTATCGTGGTAGTCCGCTTCCAAATTATCAATTGCGTACTGGGCGGCTTCCGAGCTGAATTGTTCACCGTACTCGCTGCTGAGCTGGTCGTACAATCCCTGCTTGGACATGTGCATGGTATCTGAGTACACCTTGGCACTCTTCAGAGCATTCTTGAATTCGTGCGGAACATCCTGGTCTTCGCTTCGTTCTTCTGGTTGATCGTCTTGCTCATCGCGAGCATCGTCGTCCGCGTTAATTTCTTGGGCATCTTCCGCCGGGGTGGCCTCTACAGTGCCTTGCTGGGTGGTCTGGTCTGTGGAGCTTTCGCTGGTTTCATCATCGCTGCCGCCCAAATTGGCAATGATGGAGATGACGATGAGGACACCGATAATGATTGCGCCCCACTTAAGGCAGCCGCCCTTTTTCTTTTGGGGCTGCTCAGGAGCCGGCTGTCCAGCTGCTGGTTGACCAGCCGGTTGGGAATTATCGGAATAGGGGGATGGAGAGGTCATGGTGTGGATACCTTTCAAGGTGAGTGAGAGAGGAAAAGGGGAAAGTTTTCCGACATTGGCTGCAAGATCGCAGCTGTGGTCGAGAACGATTAACGCAGCGGATCTTTGGCAACGTGGACGGTACTGTCTTGAATATCGCCCAAATCAACGACAATGTTGCAGGAATAGAATTCTCGGACTGGAGTGCCAAATCCATTGGGGAAATCAACGTGGCCAAAGGCGTAGTACCTACGCGGCGAATCAGTGATTGAATCTGACGACTGAATGTCAATGTCTTCTGGAAAACTGACTCCACCGGGATACTTGGCACGGCTGGTTACCTGCTCACGGCATTTATCTAAAGCGGCATCAGTGTCATGGGCTTCGCTTATTTTCAGCATGGAAAAAATAAAGGCCACAAACGCCACGAGGGCGGCCCCAATGAGTAATAGCCAGAACCACCACCGCTTTACAAGCGGCTTTTCCACGTTTGCTGATGGAAGTGGCGCCGGATTTTCAAGGGAGGGAGACGGGTGAGGAGAGGTGTCCAACGCTTTGGTCTTTCGGAAGAGAGAAAATGAGTGATTATTGCCGGTGCACACCCCGGCATCGAGCTGTGGTGTGAAGTAGCAATGGTCTAACTAAATCAACCGGTCTGGACATATGTATGCAGGCGAGGAAGGAAAATCGCCTATGTGTACGAAAGTTGTCGGTTGTCTCGACTTTTCTTGACGGACCTGACCCCCAGATGGTGGACACCTTGAAACCAGCATCTCGCTGGGGAAGTGAGGTACCTTTCCACCATGCCAC
>NZ_JBEHFV010000011.1:0-66768 GCF_040225855.1 Corynebacterium sp. KPL2850 | reverse complement strand
CCCTCTGGAAACTGAGGGGTTCTCTCTATCTCTCTCGTATGCGCTCTCTCAAACGCATGATTTAAGTATGGGGCATGTGGCTGGAACAGCAATGGAATCTATCTGATAGGTCGCTGAAAATTACTGAAAGTTTCCTGTAAATCCATTTGCGCTGGTAGAGCGGCCAGATGATTAAGCTTCTAGCAGCCCTTCATCGATAAGGAAATCCCGGGCCACGGCGGTGTAGTCCTCACCGTCGACGTCCACGCGGGCATTGAGCTCCTGCATCTTCTCATCCGTCAGGAGCTCCGCTAAGGGAGCGAAGAGATCCTTGATCTCTGGGTGTTCCTCCAGGACCTCCGTGCGCACAACTGGGGCGAGGTTGTATTTGGGGAAGAAGAGCTCAGGATCCTCAAGTACGGTGAGGTTCAGGGATTTAATGCGTCCATCAGTGGCGAAGATTGAACCAAAGGTGCACTCGCCCTTATTCAAGGCGGCATAGACGGCGCCGGAATCCATGATCCGGATGCGGTCGCGCGGTGGTTTTTCAACGCCATAGCTATCCAACATGGTAAGCAGGCCATCATTGCGGGCCAAGAACTCGCTATCGGTGCAAAAGGTCTGCTCGTTGGTGGGAACTCCCTTAATATCTGCCAGCGATTCGAGGCCGTACTTTGCGTGGGACTGCTCGCTAATGGCTAGCGCGTACGTATTATTCATCGGCGCTGGGGGCAGCCAGGTAAGCCCGTTGTCCTTATCGGCATCTTTTACCGCATCGTATTGCTCCTGCGAGCCGGGGACCGGATCGGCATTGCCCAGGTAGGTAATCCAGGCGGTACCGGTGTATTCAAACATGGAGTCCATATCGCCGACCTCCAGCGCTTGGCGCGCCGAGGTGGAGCCGGGGATATTGGTCAGGTCCTTTACGTTGGCACCTGCGGATTCCAAGAGGATTGCGCCAATCTTGCCCAAGATGACCTGCTCGGTGAAGTTCTTGGAACCGATGGAAATATTGGCGCCGTCGAGGTCGATATCGGCAAGGTCGCCCTTTAACTCCCCACTCGGGATGAGGCCACCGGCGGTGCCGAGGCCGCACCCGGTGAGGAAGAACGTGCTTGCGGCGGCAAGCGTTGCGAGGAGGCGTTTCATTTGATCATTCCCTTCGGGGCGAAGACAACCTCAAGAACGCGGCCCACCCATTCGACCGCTAAGGCTAAGGACGCGATGAGGACCGCGCCGGAGATGAGAATAGGGTTGCGGTAGAGGTTGATTCCGGTGGTAATCAGCCCGCCGAGGCCGCCGGCATCAATAAAGGTGGCAAACGCACCAGCACCGACCAAAAGCACCAAGGAGGTGCGGATACCGGTCATGATAACGGGCAGGGCCATGGGCAGCTCGACCTTGGTGAGAACCTGGAAGGGTGACATGCTGAGGCCGTAGGCGGCCTCGACAAGCTGCTTATCCACACCCCGCAATCCCGCAATCACATTGGCGAGCACCGGCAAGAAGGCATAGAACCAGAGGCCGAGGATGGCCACCGGTTCGCCAAAGCCCAACCAGATGGCCAATAAGACGATGACACCGACGACGGGCGCGGCTTGGCCGATATTCGCGATGCTGGTGATGATCGGCGCCATGAACTTGGTGGACTTGCGCGTTAGCACGATGCCCAGTGGCACGGCCGTGGCGATGACCAGCAACGCGGAGATGACCACGAGGACCAAGTGCTCGCGGGTCATGGTGAGTACGGAGCTAATCTGCAGGGTGCGCTCTTCAATATCATCCAGCTCGGCGGTGGCGTGCCAGATGAGCCAACCGCCCACCGTGAGCACCACCAGGATGGGGATGCCGATGATAAGGAGGCGGTCTTCACCGGTGAGGCGCTTAAATTTCTCCACCGGAATCCACCTCCTTTTCATCTAAAGCCTCTTGAGCCGCGGCGTTCATCTGCTGGATATAATCCGTGACCGTTTCGTAGTACAAAACGCCCACGAATTCGCCGCGGCGGGTAACAAGCGCGCCGCTGTGGGAGGAAGCAAGCATGGCAGACATGGCATCGCTTAGCGTAGAGCGCGCATCCACAACGGAGTTGAGCTCGAACTGCGGCTCCGGGATGGTCTCGTAGCGCTCGAGCTGGCGGGCGAAGATCCAGTCGCGGGGATGGCCCTTGTCATCGACGATGACCACCATTTCTTCGCCGGCCTCGCGCAGGCGCGCTAGCGCCTTATCGGTGGATTCGCCGATGCGCGCGGTCGCCTGATCCGCAAGCTCCAGCTCGTCCGCACGACGTAGGTTGAGTTGCTTTAAGGCGGAGCCGGAACCAATAAAGTCAGCCACGAAATCATTTGCGGGCGCGGCGAGGATATTTTCGGGCGTATCGTACTGGCTGATCTTTCCGCCTGGCTCAAAGATGAGGATGCGGTGGCCCAGCTTGATGGCCTCATCGATATCGTGCGTGACGCAGATGATGGTCTTTTTCAGCTCGGATTGGATATTGACCAATTCATCCTGCAGGCGGGTGCGAGTGATGGGGTCGACCGCGCCGAAGGGCTCGTCCATCAAGACCACCGGCGGATCCGCCGCCAGGCCGCGGGCGACGCCGACGCGCTGTTGCTGGCCACCGGATAGCTCGCTGGGGAAGCGATCGCGGTAGGTAGCAGGATCGAGCCCGACCATATCCAAAAGCTCATCGGTACGCTGAGAAATCTTATCGGCCTTCCACTTCTTCAGCTTGGGCACCAGGGCGATATTATCCGCGACGGACATGTGCGGGATGAGCCCGCCGCCTTGGATAACATAGCCAATATCGCGGCGCAGCTGCGTGGGGTTTTTCTTGGTGGCGTCCTCGCCATCGATATAAATGGTGCCGCTGGTCGGCTCCACCAAGCGGTTAATCATCTTCAGCGAGGTGGTTTTACCGCAACCGGAGGGGCCGACGAATGCGACCAGCTCGCCCGCCGGAATCTCGAAGGAGAGATCCTCGACGGCGGGGGAGTCTTGTCCCGAATAGGCCTTGGTGACGTGATCAAATACGATGCTGGCACCGCTGTTGCTTGCGTCCGCAGAGTGTGTGGATGAAGCGTGCGTTGAATCGGACATTCTTAAATACCTTTCGGGGTGGTCAATTTTTGGATTCCTGCGAGAATCGCATCCACAATGAGCGCAATGATGACGACACCGATGGTGCCCACCAGCGTGAAATTAAGTGCGTTGGTACCGCCGATTTGGCTTAGCCCTGAGTAGATATATCCACCCAGTCCTGGGCCGAGCGCGTAGGCGGCGATGGCCGCAACACCCATAGACATCTGAGTGGAGACGCGGATGCCGGTCATAATCACTGGCCAGGCCAGCGGCAGCCGGATGCGGAAGAGGATGGCCGTCGAGCTCATGCCCTGCCCACGGGCGGATTCGATGACATCATCGCTGACATTGTGCAAACCGACGATGGCATTGCGCAGGATGGGAAGGACGGCATAAAAGACCACGAGGACAACGGAAGGTATGGTGCCGATGCCAAAGAGCGGGATGGCAAGGCCAAGTAGTGCCAGCGAAGGCAAGGTCAGGCCGATGGAGGTTAAGGCATTAGCGATAGCCGCACCGCGCGGGCGTTGGGCTACAAAAATGGCAATAATCAACGCGATGACTAGGGCCACGGCGACCGATTGGATGACAAGGCTTGCGTGCTGGTAACTGCGGAAAAGGATGTCCTGCCAGCGCGCAGCGATAAATTCGTTCATTTCATCACCTAAAAGAAAGAGAATAGGGCGCAGGGAAAATTAATGGAGGGTACAGACTCTCTGGTCCTTCCTCTGCGCTGATGATGCACTTCTAGCGTACAACCTTTTTTCAGCGCGAAACAATAGCTGGACAGGCTAGAGACAAAACCGGGGGCAGTGATCACAACGCAATACCGGTCTTATAGCCGGCTTAGAAAAACACCACTTGGCCGATAAGGGCAAGGGCGGCGGTAATAGCTACCACCGTGACAATGCGGTTAAGGCGCTTGGTATCGATGAAGTGGTTGAGGTAATTGGCAATGAATAGGCCGATGACCACCAACGGGCTATAGGCCGCGGCGGCATAGACCTGCGGCTGGGTGACCTGGCCGTTAAAGCCCAGGATGATGAGCGACATAACGGTACCGATCACAAAGGTTCCGGCGAGGCTGCCGCGGGTGCGCTGCGGGTCGAAGCGCTTCATGATCAGCGCCATCGGCGGGCCACCGATGGAGGTGGAGGTGCCCAGGAAGCCGGAGGTAAGCCCGGCCAGGACGGTATTGCGCCTGGTAGGCTCGGGGCTCCAGCCGAGGCTGGAGAGGGACATCGCCAAGAGCACGGCGCAGCCGATGAAGATGGAAAGACCGTCGTGCGAGAGAGAAGCGATCGCCCACGCGCCGGCAAACGAGCCCGGAATGCGGGCGATGACGGATATGCCGACCAAGCGCCATGAGGTTTCGCGGTACGTCCGCGCCAGAGTATAGATGGAAATGCACAGCGCAAGGAGCAAGATGAGCGTGGGGACTAAATCCGGGCGCAAGAGCGCGACAATGGGGGTGGCGATGGTGCCGAGCCCAAAGCCGATCGAGCCCTGAGTGATAGTGCCGACCAAAATGAGCACACCAATAAAGATGTAGACCCACGCGTCTGAAGAGATTCCCAAGAACATGATGGAAGGCAAGTATAGGCCACTTGGCCTACAGCCGGGCAGTTACTTTCTCATTCGCTGCAATTTCATCCAGGCGGGACGCGGGGCAGAGTCCAGCGACGATGACGGCAGAGCCACCGGCGGCTAAGGGCTCGAGGACGGCGCGAGTGAAGGAAGCTTTGTCGCTCCACCCAGTAGACAGCAACCGCTCGGCACTCGCGGGCGGGGTCACCAACTCTGGCAGGGGTTGGGTTTCACCGAAGTATTGGTCGCCATAAAAACGGACGGTGGGGCCGAAGTCAATGGCACCGGTGGGCAGATCCCCGCCGGATTCGACGATGCCACGGCCAAAGGGATCATCGCTGATGAGCACGATATCGGCCTGCGGCTGCCGCTCTTGGGCTGAAAGGTAGCGGGAGGGGGAGGTAAAGACGACGTCGGCAAGCGCGGCCGACTCACCGAAATCAAAGGTGGGCCCGGCGGCGAGGGCGCCTAAGGCAATGACGGCGGCCTGCCACGAGGTGGGCACATCGATGGCGATGGTGGAATCCGGCTCCAAGTCGAGCTCTTCTTCCAACATATTGGCGATCTTGGCCACCCAGTTATCTAGGGTCTGCGCGGAAAAATCCATGCGTGCGCCGGTGGATTCGTTATAAACAGTCAGCCGCGGGGTGGCGGCATCGGCGTTTAAAAGATGGGCGAGTAGTTCCATACCCGCCCATCGTAGGCCAGCCTGCTTAGTTCACGCAGCGCGGTCCGTCGCCGCCGGCGTCGATTTCAGGGGAAACCTTGTTGGCGCCGAAGTCATTGCCCGGGGTGCCTACCAGGTCGGTATCTTCCTCGGCCGCGGATTCCTCGGCGCTTGCTTCCTCATCGGAGGGGCCCTGGTAATCATCGGTGGCCACGACGAGCAAGGTATTGTCATCGAGCTGCGGGTTTTCTACCACCGGCAGGCCACCGAGCTTTTCCGCCAGCTTCTTGGCATCTTCGCTATCGGGGTCCGCGGCCACGACCTGGGACTCGGAGTAGATGCCGGGCTGGGCGTTGGCGGAGCGCTCGACGGTATAGCCGGTGTTTTCCAGCCAGGTGCCGATGCCGGCGGCCAAGCCATCGATATTGCCGGCATTGAGGACGTGGACCTCGTTATCGGAGTTGATATCAGCATCATGCTCCGGCGCGTCTTCTGTCTTCTCGTCCTTCTCGGCCGCCTCTTCTTCGGCTTCCTCGTGCGACTTGGCCAGATCCTCCATAAAGCGGTGAACCTCATTGGTATCGATGGTGACGATGGATTCGCCGTAATCGCCGCGGCCATCGATGGAGGTGACCGGGATGGTGGTGAAGGTGACATTGCCGCCGGCCAGGCCGGCCAGCTGGGTGACGAAGCCCATGATGTCCCAGCCATCATCGATGACCACGGAGCGCTCCACGGCCTTAGCAATCTTGGAGAGCTTAGACGGGCTGGTCAGCGTGTCATTATCGAGTACCTTCTTAACCAGCGAGGCCATATACGCCTGCTGGCGCACGATGCGGTCGAGGTCACCGCGCGGCAGGTTATAGCGCTGGCGCACGAAGGTCAGCGCCTTCGCGCCATCGAGGGTCTGGGTCCCCTTGTGGAATTTGGCGCCGGACATCTCGTCCTCAACATCTTCGTTGAGGCACACGTCGACGCCACCGACGGCATCAGTAAGCAGCGTAAAGCCCAGCAAGCCCACCTCGGCGTAGTGGTCAATGGATACGCCGGTCAGGGAGTGCACCATCTTGAGCAGGCCTTCGCGGCCTGCTTCCACGCCGTGCTTTTCGATGTCCTTATCCGAATACGGTTTCTTCTCACCCTGCGCCTCCGCCTCGGCGTTTTCCTGCTGGAGCTCCTGGACTTTGTCGTTTTTGTGCGAGGCGTAGACGGCATTGATCTTCATATTGCCGTAGTCCGGGTCGTTGACATAGGTATCGCGCGGAATGGAGACAGCCGTAGCACGCGAGCCGTCTTCCGGAATGCGCACGAGCATGATGGTGTCGGTATTTTCCTCGCCCTCGGCAACGCCGGCGTGGAGATCCGCCAACTCCTTTTCGGAGAGCGGGTTGCCCTGGGCATCGGTACGCGAGTCCTTGCCCACGAGCAAGATATCGGCGGCGCCGTCCAAGGAAGGATCGGATAAACCATCCTCGCCCAAGGATAGGTCCGAGGCGGAGGACATGCCCGTATCCAAGCGTCCCACCGTGGCATAGCCCACGCCGGAGACAGCTAGGATGAGGGCAGAAATGACGGCCACGATGGTTTTGGTGGCCGTGGAACCCTTTTGCTTAACCGCGCTAGCGGCAGAGGGCGCGGGTTGGATATTGCGCGCCCGGCGAGTGTTCTCAGAAGTCACAAGTGAAGGCTTTCTACTTTCCGGGGATCTGGAGATAGTTTAGGGGAGATCTCGCCAAAATTAAGGATCCGTGACCAGTTTCGCGTGTTTGAAACAGTGTCTGTCTCCTGACGCGGCCTCTGGCATGACTAAGCTTGGGGCCCATTGTGACTACTGAAACTACAGCTCCGCTCGCCGTTATCACTGTGACTTATAATCCCGGTGAGTACTTGGCGCGCTTTATAAGCTCCCTGCCGGACGCCTGCGTTAACGGCACCGAGGTGATACTGGCGGATAATGGTTCGACCGATGGCGTCCCCGAAGCCGCCGCTGCAGAAAAAGAAGACGTACACTTCCTCGATACCGGCGGCAATATTGGTTACGGCGCCGGCATGAATGCCGGCGCGCGGTGGGTGCGCGAGAACCGACGCGTAGATGATGAGTTCTTCCTTATCTCTAACCCGGATGTCACCTTTAGTAAAGGCGCAATTGACCAGATGATTGCGTGCGCGCGCCGCTGGCCGGACGCCGCCGCGGTGGGCCCGCGCATCGTGGAACCGGACGGCAGCAACTATCCGTCCGCTCGGTCGGTGCCGAATATATCCACGGGCATCGGGCACGCGCTGTTTTCCAACCTATGGCCGTCTAATCCATGGACGCGCACGTACCGTAACGATGCCGATATGTCCGTCCAACGCCCCGCCGGGTGGTTATCCGGATCCTGCCTCTTGGTGCGCTGGGATGCCTTCGATGCCATTGGCGGCTTTGATGAGCGTTACTTCATGTACTTGGAGGATGTGGACTTAGGTGATCGCTTCGCCCGCGCCGGGTACCAAAACATTTTCTGCCCAGAAGCCGTCATCAGCCACGCCAAGGGACATTCCACCCAGGCGCACGCCGGGGCGATGCTGCGCGCGCACCACAGTTCCGCGTACCGCTTCCAGGCGGACCGTCACCCGGCGTGGTGGCAGGCCCCGCTGCGCGCCGCGCTGTGGCTGGGATTGCAGGCGCGGGGAGCGGTGACGGCCGCTCGCGCCAGTACGGCCAAAGATTCGGAGGCCTGAAGCGCGTGCCGTTGACCTGGTTTCTGGCCGCGGCCGCATACACTGACCCTCGAAAAACCTCAGAATAAGATTGTCTGCATACAAAGGATGACTATGACTGAAGCAGCCACCACTCACGGTGCCACCACCGATGCGGTGATTTTGGTGGGCGGGCGCGGTACCCGCCTGCGCCCACTGACCATTGGTACGCCCAAGCCCATGCTGCCGACGGCAAACTACCCGTTCCTGCAGCACCTGCTCGCCCGCATCAAGGCCGCGGGCATTGAGCACGTGGTGATGTCCACCTCGTACAAGGCAGAGGTTTTTGAGGAATACTTTGGCGATGGCTCCGAGCTTGGCCTGGACATTGAATACGTGGTGGAAGAAACCGCGCTGGGCACCGGCGGCGGTATTCGCAACGTCTATGACAAGTTGCGCAATGACACCGTCATGGTTTTCAACGGCGATGTTCTTTCCGGCATGGATCTAGAGGGCATCTTGACCACGCACCACAACAAGGGTGCCGATGTCACCATGCACCTGCTCAACGTGGCGGATCCGCGCGCCTTTGGCTGCGTGCCCACGGATTCTGAGGGCCGGGTCACGGCCTTTTTGGAAAAGACCGAGGATCCACCAACCAACCAGATCAACGCCGGTTGCTACGTCTTTGACCGCTCCGTCATCGAGTCCATCCCGGCAGGCCGCGTAGTTTCGGTCGAGCGCGAGACCTTCCCGGGCTTGCTTGCCGATGCCCGCCTGGTCGTCGGCCACGTCGATAACTCCTACTGGCGCGATATGGGCCGCCCCGATGACTTCACCCGCGGCTCCTCCGATCTGGTGCGCGGCATCGCGCCATCGCCGCTGTTGGAAGGCCGCACCGGTGAATCCCTTGTGGAATCCTCTGCGGGCATTGCCGGCGGCGTGCTGCTGCTATCTGGCACCGCGGTGGGCCGCGGATCCGAGGTGGGAGCCGGCTCCCGCCTCGAGGGAACGGTGGTCTTTGATGGCGTGCGCATCGAACCGGGTGCAATCATCCACAACTCCATCATTGCCTCGGGCGCACACATCGGTGCCAATGCGGTCATCGAAAACTGCGTCATCGGCGAAGGCGCCCACGTTGGTGCCCGCTGTGAGCTTGTGGACGGCATGCGGGTCTTTCCCGGTGTGACCATCCCCGATGCCGGCATTCGCTTTAGCTCCGACGCCTAAAGCGCCCGCCACCTACCCTCCGCACCTCCTGCAGCTCGGCCGCGAGCGCGGTGCGGAGGGCTTTGTGATCCCCGCCCGGCTGAGATTTTGGGAGACACGCCGATACTTCCTGAAAATTGTTGACAGAAAAACCGGGCACCACTATATCTAGTACCCCCTACCTATACCCCCGGATGGCACCGGGTGTTACTAATGTGACGGATGGGGATCGTGTGCAGCGTTTTTGCGGCAAAGCGCGGAAAAGGCACTAATTCAGGTTGACGATATTTAGTGATCCGGTGTGAAATTACATCAGTGCAAGAAACGGCGACCGACACACCCGTTTTTACGGATTGGCTCGAGGGTTGACGGCGATTCAGCCGCAATTCAGCCTCGTGTACAGTCGGTTGCACTGATTAGGATTACCCAACCTCGGAGAAAGGAAAAGGCGTGGACAAAATGGCTAATAACAACGCCATTCTCCGTGGCGGTGCTGCTGCAGAGGTATCGCTCGATGAACTCTTCGGTGCCGTCGAGCAGGAGTGGCAGGATCAAGCGTTGTGCGCGCAGACGGATCCAGAGGCATTCTTCCCTGAAAAGGGAGGTTCCACCCGTGAGGCAAAGCGTATCTGCCAAGCCTGCGCGGTGCGCGATGAGTGCCTGGAATACGCGCTGGAGCACGATGAACGCTTCGGAATTTGGGGCGGGCTTTCGGACCGCGAACGCCGCCGCCTCAAACGCGAGATTGGTTAACTAAGTTGTGTGTTCTAGCCCTTGGCTGCGCCCCCTGAGCGGTGCGGTCAAGGGCTAGAGTTTTCTTTGTGGTGAGAAACCTCCCTACCAGCCATAGCGCGGGTCTACCTCCTCTGGAGCGAGGTTTAAGTAATTGGCCACCAGGGCGGTAATGACCGTGCCGAGGAGCTCCGCGCGCTCGGCGGAGGTGACAGCACGCTGCTCAATGGGCATGCGGAAGATAACGAGCCGGGCGCGGGTAGGGGTGCCAGCAGAATCGACACCGGCGGGCACGATGCGACCGAGCGGCACTGGCCCATCGGCAATGATTTCATCCGGCAGCACCGTCATATCGGCAGAAAGGCGCATGCGCGGGATGGTATCTACCGCAAGATCGAGCCCGCGCAATTGCGGGGCGAAGGCGTGTTGAATGGGTGCGTAGGCCTCGAGGACGGCGGCATCGAAAAGCTCGCGGGCGCTGCGGTAGCGCGGGGTTTGCTGCGGTAGCAAGGGCCCGTGCAGCCCGCGCCCGTGGCGGTCGCGGGCGGGGCGAATATGCGGGCGGGGGCGAGCGGCGGTCATGGCGTTGATTCTAAAGCTCTATGGCTGCGCAATAAGTGCAGCCACGCCGGGGAAGTACTATCTAAATCTCAACCAAGGGTTTAGACTATTGCGCGTGACTGAATCTCGCCATTGCTCCCGCCCAGGCTGCGGCCGACCCGCCGTGGCGACGTTGACCTACGCATACGCGGATCAAACCGCCGTGGTTGGCCCGCTGGCAGAAGAGGATAACCCGCACAGCTGGGATCTCTGCAGTACCCACCGCGACCGCATCTCTGCGCCGGTGGGCTGGGAGCTGGTGCGCGTAGACCGCATCGAGCTCGACGAGGATGACGACCTTATGGCCCTGGCCCAAGCGGTCAAGGAAGACGGCAGGGTGACCACTGGGCTTGTCGATGACCGCAGCGCCGGCTCCGGGGCAGATCCCATTGATTACGCCGCCACCTTCGATGGCGCTGATCCCGCCAATTCCAACCACCCGGTATTTCGCACCCGCCGCGTGGCCTATGCCAAAAAGGCCCGCCGCGCTCACCTGTCCGTCGTTCCTGATGCGCAGAGCGAAGATAATCCTGCCGAGAAGCAGGACACGGACACCGAATCTGATTAAACCAAGGGCGCTGAGCACAGCGCCTGAGAAAGCTCGCGCTAGCTAGCCGCAGACACGGAAGGAGCACTGCGCTAGTTGCCCGCAGCCGGGGAGTAATATTGCGAGGTATGCGAACTCGTGAGCATCTTGATGCAGTGATTAAGGCCTATGACGTCCGTGGCGTGGTGGGCGAAGATATCGATGAAGACTTCGTGCGCGATACTGGTGCCGCCTTTGCCGCAATCCTGCGCGAAGAAGGCGAAAACACCGTGGCTGTAGGCCACGATATGCGCCCGTCTTCTCCCGCGTTGGCGCAAGCCTTTGCTGAAGGCGTGGTGAGCCAAGGCCTCCATGTGACGCTTTTGGGGCTTACCTCTACCGATGAGCTCTACTATGCGGCGGGTTCTATGGAGTGCGCGGGCGCGATGTTTACCGCCTCCCACAACCCGGCGAAGTACAACGGCATCAAGCTCTGCCGCGCCGGTGCCGTCCCCGTGGGGCAACAGACTGGGTTGGAAGAGATTAAGCAGATGCTTATCGATGGCACCCCAAGCTACGACGGCCCCCATGGAGCCATCGCCGAGCAGGAAATCCTGACCGGCTACGCGGACTTCCTACGCCACCTCGTGCCGCTGGAAGAATCCAAGCCGCTGGTCGTCGCCGTCGATGCCGCCAATGGCATGGGCGGGCACACGGTCCCGGCCGTTTTCGATGGCCTGCCCTTCGATGTCCGCGATCTTTACTTCGAGCTCGACGGTACCTTCCCCAACCACGAGGCGAACCCGCTGGATCCCAAGAACCTAGAGGATCTGCAGAAATTCACCGTAGAGCAAAAGGCCGATATCGGCCTTGCCTTTGATGGGGACGCGGATCGTTGCTTCGTGGTGGATGAGAAGGGCCAGCCGGTATCGCCGTCTGCCATCTGCGCGCTGGTGGCAAGCCGCTACTTGGATAAATTCCCAGGCGCGACCATCATCCACAACCTAATTACCTCCAAGACGGTGCCGGAGCTCATCGCGGAAAAGGGCGGTACCGCCGTGCGCACGCGCGTGGGCCACTCCTTCATTAAGGCTCAAATGGCCGAGCACAAGGCGGCCTTTGGCGGTGAGCACTCCGCGCACTACTACTTCCAGGAATTCTGGAATGCCGATTCCGGCATGCTGGCCGCCATGCACGTGCTGGCCGCGCTGGGGCAGACGGATAAGCCGCTCAGCGAGCTCATGGCGGAGTACTCCCGCTACGAGGCTTCCGGCGAGATCAACTCCACCGTGGCGGACCAAAAGGCCGCCACCCAGGCCGTACTCGATGAGCTGGCGGATAAGATCGAATCCGTCGATGAGCTCGACGGTGTCACGGTCGAGCTCAAGGGCACGGATGCCTGGTTCAATGTGCGCGCTTCCAATACCGAGCCGCTGCTACGGCTCAACGTTGAGGCGAAGACCTCCGAGGAGGTCCAGCAGATTGTGGACGAGGTCCTCGCCATCATCAGGCGCTAATTACTGGAGTTACTGAATTACTGCGCGCGGGAGTGGGCGACCATGTCTTCCCACTCCACGTACTTCTTTCGCTCGCGGCCTTCGCGCTCGCCCAAAGCGCGCTCAGCGGCATCGAGGCGCTGCCAATCCTGCCAGGTGAGGTAGTCGATGCCCTTATCTGCGAAGGCCTCGGTGATATCGCCGGCGGTGGGGGACGGTAGGGTGCCCGCGGCGGCATCATCAAGCAGCATGCCAATGGTTTCACTGGCATCGGACTTGGTATTGCCAATCAGGCCCACGGGCCCGCGTTTTACCCAGCCGGTGGTGTAGAGGCCAGGCACGATGGCGCCCTCTTCGTCGATGACGTGGCCGCCGTCATTGTTGATGACGTTTTTCTCGCTATTAAATGGCACGCCATCCACTGCGTCCGAACGGTAGCCCGTGGCAAAGTAGACCGCTTGCACCGGCCACGTGGTGAATTTACCCGTCCCACGCACGCTGCCATCGCCGGTCAGCTCTGTGCGCTCCGTTTTAATCCCGCTGACTCGGCCGTTCTCACCGAGGATTTCCACAGGCTGCTCGAAGAGGTGGATCTGCAGCGTATGCGGGGCCTTTTTAGGATCGCGAATGGCATATTGCTCAAGAACCTGGCACACCAAATCCGTGGACTTGCTGGAAGCGCGCGCCTCCAGCGAGGCCTCATCGTAATCAATATCTTCGGGGGAGACGACCACATTGATATTCTCCGAGTGGTCGAGCTCTTTGAGCTCCTGCGGGGTGAACTTGGCTTGGGCGGGCCCGCGACGGCCGAAGACGCGCACGGTCTCTGCTTTATTTTGTGCCAGTGAATCGTAGACATTATCGGCGATTTCGGTCACCTTAAGCTCATCGCCCGTCTTAGCCAAGATGCGCGAGACGTCCAGGCCCACATTGCCTACGCCGATGACGGCGACCTCGCTGGCGGAGAGATCCCACTCGCGCTCAAAGCGTGGATTGCCATCATAGAAGCCCACGAACTCACCGGCGCCGTGCACTCCCTGTAGCTGCGCGCCGGGGATTTCGCGGTGGCGATCGCCTACTGCTCCGGTGGCGAAGATGACGACATCGTAGTGCTGCTGCAGCTCGTCCACGTTGATATCGCGGCCGATGTGAACGTTGGTAAGCAGGCGAATCTGCTCAGTATCTAAGACGCGGTGCAGGGATTTAATGATTCCTTTAATGCGTGGATGGTCGGGGGCCACGCCGTAGCGGATGAGGCCGAAGGGGGCGGGCATCTGTTCAATGAGATCGATGCGCACGTTTCCGCCGGTCTTTTTTACCAGGATGTCGGAGGCATAAATGCCGGCGGGACCGGCACCGATGACTGCTACGTTTAAGGGTTTATCTGACACGGTAATTCTGCCTTTCTTGTATGCGTATTCTCCCGCGGCGATGCGAGGAGGAAATGGAGTCCTCAACGGATATGCGCAAATAGACTAAATGGTCTATTTGCGGCAGGTGAGTGCGGGAATTCTCTTAACAGAGTGAACCGTATGGTCTGTTTGCGCACAAGTGGGATATTTAGATTCTTTATTAGATCTCTTTAAGATGCTGGTCACAGCATTAATGAAAGTGAAAATAAAACAGACCGCTTTGTCTGTACTCTATAGACGGGTAGGTTTTCCTTCAACGCTTTGAAAGGGAGGTCTACACCACATTATGGCTACCGCAACGACGACCAAACGCAAGCCACGCGCCAATAAGCCCGAAGGCCAGTGGAAAATTGACGGTAAGGAACCGTTGAATAACGATGAGGCCATCAAGCAGGACGATGGTGGCCTTTCTGCCAAGCAGCGCGTGATAGACATCTACTCCAAGCAGGGATTTTCCTCCATCCCGCCGGAGGATTTAGCGCCGCGTTTTAAGTGGTTAGGGCTGTATACGCAGCGCAACCAGAACCTGGGCGGGGAGATGACCGCCAAGTTATCTAACGCGGAATTGCAAGATGAATACTTCATGATGCGCGTGCGCTTCGATGGCGGCCGCGCTGATCCAGCAAAGCTGCGCGCGGTGGGAGAAATCTCGCGCGATTATGCCCGCTCCACCGCGGACTTTACGGACCGCCAGAATATTCAGCTGCACTGGATCCAGATCGAAGACGTGCCCACCATCTGGGACAAGCTCGAATCTGTGGGCCTAGGCACCTTGATGGGATGCGGCGATGTGCCGCGCGTTATCTTGGGCTCGCCGGTCGCGGGAGTTGCCGAGGATGAAATCATCGATGCCACCCCAGCCATCGAGGAGATTAAGAATAATTACTTACCGCGCGAGGAGTTCCATAACCTTCCCCGCAAGTTCAAAACCGCTATTTCCGGCAATGCGCGCCAGGACGTTACGCACGAAATTCAAGACGTCGCCTTCGTGGGCGTCAACCACCCGGAATATGGGCCCGGCTTTGACTGCTTCGTGGGCGGGGGACTGTCCACTAACCCGATGCTCTCGCAATCCCTAGGCGCGTGGGTGCCACTCGAGCGCGTGCCGGAGGTGTGGGCCGGAGTAGTCAGCATCTTCCGCGACTACGGCTTCCGCCGCAACCGCAACCGCGCGCGCCTGAAGTTCTTGGTGGCTAAATGGGGCATCGAAAAGTTCCGTCAGGTACTCGAGGAGGAATACCTGGAGAAGCCGCTGGCCGATGGCATCCCGCTCGAGGTCAATCCCGGCAGCCGTGATCACCTGGGCGTGCACAAGCAAAAGGACGGCAAGTTCTACGTCGGCGTGAAACCCACCGTGGGCCACGCGACGGGCGAACAGCTCATCGCCATTGCCGATGTAGCAGAAAAGTTCGGCATTTCGCGCATCCGTACCACCCCGATGAAGGAATTGCTCTTCCTCGATGTGGAGGAAGACGATATTCCGGCGCTCTCGCGCGCGCTAGATGAAACAGGGCTGTATTCCCAGCCCACAGAGTTCCGCCGCGGCGTCATTTCCTGCACCGGGCTGGAATTTTGCAAGTTGGCGCACGTGACCACGAAGGCCCGCGCCATCGAATTGGTAGACATCCTCGAAGACACCCTAGGGGATTTGGATGTGCCCATTTCCATCGCACTCAACGGCTGCCCCAATGCGTGCGCGCGCTCCCAGGTGTCCGATATCGGGCTCAAGGGTCAGATCGTCACCGATGCCGATGGCAACCGCGTAGAGGGCTTCCAAGTCCACCTGGGCGGTGCCCTAGGCCTTTCACCTGACTGGGGCCGCAAGCTCCGCGGGCACAAGGTTGTTGCCGATGAGGTACCGGACTACGTCATTCGGCTGGTCAATAAATATAAGGAACAACGCGAAGAAGGTGAGCAGTTCCGCCACTGGGTACTGCGCGCCGAGGAGGAAGATTTGCAGTGAATTTCCGCCGTAAGCCTAATCCCAATCGCAATCACCCCACCTTTTGCCCCTACTGCGCCGGCACCGATCTCTTCCCGGATGAAGAAGACGATTTTGCCTGGAACTGCCAGGAATGCCTGCGCGTATTTTCGGTCCGCTTCCACGGACAAGACGATGCCCCCGTAGCACCGGCCCCGGCTGTTTCCTCCACCGAAGCCCTGCAGCGCTCCCTAGCCCGCCGCGGACACTCCACGGCTCCAGTGGATTAAGGATGGACCATGACCGCACTCATTACCTTGTCCCACGGCTCGCGCCATCCAGGCGCCGCCGCCGGCATTGAACGGCTCACCCAGGCCGCTGCCGCCGCGATACCAGGCCGACCTGCTTATCGTGCGGCGCACCTAGAGTTCAATACTCCCGATCTCACCGGAGCTGCAGTCGATCTCGCTCGTTGCGGGGAGGATACGGCCGTAGTCATTCCATTGCTCTTTACGCAGGGTTACCACCAGCGCGTTGACGTTCCCCGCGTTATCGCTGCGGCTGAAGAAGCTTCAGGCGTGCGCTTGGTACAAGGCGAGTGCTTGGGCGGAGGGCGCGCCGCAGAGCATGGTGTACGAGATGTGGGCAGGCGGGAAGCCGCAGAAGCGGACCTGGCGGCGGTGCTCGCGGCACGCGCAAGGCCGGAAGATACCCACCACGTCATCTACTCCGTCGGTTCCTCTGATGCTGCGGCCAATGACTCCATCCGCAGGCTTACCGCTCGGGTTTCTCAACTCACTGGCGTCCCCGCCACGGCCGCGTTCGCCACCCGGGGTGGCAGCAATGACATCCATGCATTGGCGAGGAGCACTGCGCGAATGCGGGTTATCCCGCTCTTTGTCACCGCAGGACTGCTCCTTAAACCACTGTCATCTACCCCCAGCAATGTCACCGTCGATCCCGTTCTGGGTACCGACCTAGCTGGCATCGTTGCTGCTCACTATCACATCGCCCAGGAGGTCGGTGTCCCATGTTAACCCTTATTTTAATCGCCGTGGCCGGCGCGGCCGCCCAGCTTGTCGATGGCGGCATCGGCATGGGCTTCGGCGTCACCTCAACCACCATCCTTCTCCTCGCGGGCCTTGGGCCCGCCCAAGCCTCTGCCGTAGTCCACACCGCCGAGTTGGGAACCACCGCCATGTCTGGCCTCAGCCACGCCCGCTTTGGCAATGTGGACTGGAAAACCGTCTTCCGGCTGGGCGTGCCGGGGGCCATCGCGGCGTTTATCGGCGCCACGGTTCTCTCCAATATCTCCACCGATGCGGCCGCTCCCATTACTGCGCTCATCTTGGTGGCCATCGGCAGCAACCTCATCTGGCGCTTCTCCCGCCCGCGCCGGGCGAAGTTCGTGCAAAAGCGCAGCCACTCCACCCCGTTCTTGATTGGTCTCGGCTCCGTCGGCGGCTTCGTTGACTCCACCGGTGGTGGTGGCTGGGGTCCGGTGTCTACCTCGACGCTTATGGCCATTGGTCGCGAGCAGCCCCGCCGCATCGTCGGCACGGTAAATACCGCCGAATTCCTAGTCACACTGGGTGCTACCCTCGGCTTCGTCGTTGGATTGTGGCAGGATATCGTCGCCAACCTCTCCGCCGTGTTGGCCCTGCTCATCGGTGGTTCCATTGCCGCGCCGATTGCGGCATGGGTAATTTCCCGGATTGAGCCGGTCGTCCTCGGTGGCCTCGTGGGTACGGCCATCGTGGCGCTGAATATCGGCAAGGTCTTAGGCGGGCTAGAAACCTACTTCGGGCTGACGGTGCCGGGCTTCGTCTCCCCGCTACTCATGGTCTTGATCCTCGTTGTGGGTATTTCCGCCACCATCCACGGCGCGCGGGCGACCCGCGCGGCCCGTGCGAGGGAGCTGGAAGCCGAAAACGCCGAGACCAAGGCACACGCGGAATTTCATGCTGCAGGCTTTGCGCACAACGCGGCCGGTGCCTCCAAGGATGTGAACATCGTGGAGGACTCCGCACCGCAGGCGGATAAGGCCTAATCCGCGGCTGGGTCGAGGCCGGCAACCTCGCCAATGACATAAACGGCGGGGGAGGAGACATTGTTATCCTCCATCGTCTGCGCAAGGCGCGCTAACTCACAGCGAAATTCCCGCTGCGTGTCCAAGGTGCCCTCCTGGATAATCGCGCACGGTGTCGAGCCAGCGAGCCCACCGTCTTGCAATGCCCTGGCAATCGCCGGGGCATTTTTCACGCCCATGATGATGGATAAGGTCGCGCCGGACTGGGCCAGGGCATGCCAATCCACCAAGGACTTCTCGTGCCCGGGAGGCAGGTGGCCCGACACAACGGTAAAGCCGTGGACCATTCCTCGCTGGGTGACGGGGATGCCGATGCCCTCGGGCACGGAAATGGCGGAGGTCACCCCCGGGATGACGGTGATGGGGATAGATGCCTGGGTTAGGGCCTGTACCTCTTCAAAGCCGCGGCCGAACACGAAAGGATCGCCGCCTTTAAGTCGCGCTACCTTCCGCCCGGCTTGGGCGTGCTCGATAAGCAGCTCGTTGATCTTGTCCTGGGTGATCGACTTCTTGTAGGGCAGCTTGGAGACATCGATAAGCTCCTTGGCGGAAATATCGCAGAGCTTATCCAATTGTGGGGCCGGGCCCAGGTGATCGGTCAAGATGACCTCGGCTTCCTGTAAGGCGCGCATACCGCGAACCGTAATCAGGTCCCACGCGCCGGGGCCGCCACCTATAAGGGATACGGGATGAATCTGTGCTGACGTCATGCCGCACCATCTTAGTGGGAGCCAGACTATGCTAGAGCGATATGGATAACGGTTTCACTGATGGTTCCGCCTATGACACCGAAACGGTGCGATTTTTTGATGTTGCCCACGAAGGTGCGCAGATTCGTCTGCTCGCCGGGCAAATGGAGCGCTGGGGTGAAATCCTCAACGGGCTCAACCCGCGCTCCCTGGTCATCTTGCCCACCGATGCCATCGCCCGTGAGGCAGCGCACCTCGGCGTCGGCTTAGCCGAGCCGTTGCGCATTCCACTGGTAGTAACGGAATCGCTGCCGCAATACGTGGGTGCGCTCGATATCGTCGTGGCGGTGGGCGAGCCCGCAGAATGCGATTGGTCCTCCCGCGCGCTCATCGCGGCGAGCCAGCGCGGTGCCACCACCATCCTGGTGGGCCCGACAAGCGGCCCCTTGGTAGAGGATTGCCCGGAAGACACCTTGATTGCCCCGTCGCTTCCCACCGCGGAAGGCTGTTCGCCGGCGCGGTTTATCACGGCCCTGTACGCGTTGTGCAGCATCGTGCATACCTCCCCGCATGCGGTGCGCGAGGAATTAGAGGAGATTGCCGCGGCCGTGGACCGCGAGATCGAACAGCTTTCTCCAGAGCGCGATGATGCCATCAATCCGGGCCGGCAGCTGCGCGAATACGCTGAGGGCGCGCGGATTATCCACTCTTGTGTCAACGATCCCTATGCGTATGCTGAGCGCCGTGAGCGCGTGCACATCGATACCCTGGTCGCCCGGATGGCCGCGACCATCTGGGCCGTGCACGGGCTGCCCGGCACCTTTGTCGAGCCCGCTGACCTGCGCGGCGCGCTCGACCGGGATGCCGAATCCAGCACGGCGTCCACGCCTGCCGATGACCTTTTCTACGATCCCTTCATCGACGGTGCTGGCGCGGATGCACCTTTGATACCCTTGAAGGTGATTTTCTGGGGGCAGGAAGAGGCGAACCTGCCCAACTCGCTTGCAGTCCGCAGCATCGACCCGGAACCGGGCCTTGGGCATCTTGCCCGCTCACTGCAGCTTATTACGCGGAGTTTTGCCGCGACCGCCTACGAGATTTCTAAAGGATAGAAATAAATGCAATTACTGGAAGGCGCTACCCGCAACTATTCGTGGGGTTCGCGCACCCTCATCCCTGAGCTGCGGGGCGAAGAAGCCGCAGAAAAGCCGGTGGCTGAACTCTGGTTTGGCTCCCACCCAGGCGATCCCTCCACAGTGGATGGTCAGTTGCTCAACGAGGTTATTGCGGCGGATCCAGAAGGCCAGTTGGGTACGCGAGTCTACAAAGAATACGGCGATAACCTGCCATTTCTGTTGAAGATCCTCGCCGCCGAAGACCCGCTATCCTTGCAGGCCCACCCGTCCAAGGAGCAGGCCGAAGAGGGTTTCGCCCGCGAAAACGAGGCGGGCATTGCCTTACAGGCCGCAAACCGCAATTACAAGGACGATAACCACAAGCCGGAACTCATCGTGGCGCTGTCGGATTTCTACGCCATGGCGGGTTTCCGTCCCCTGGTACAAACCCGCGAGCTCTTTGCCGCTCTAGAGTGCCCAGAGCTTGAGCGCTACTTGGCCATGCTTGACGATGACCCCGCGGAATCCTCCGAATCCGCCAACCTTCGGGTGCTTTTCACCACGTGGATTACCATCCCTTCGGCCAAGCGCAAGGAGCTCATTAAGGCCATCGTTGCCGCCGGCGAGCGCCTGATTGCTGCCGATCCGACGGATTGGAAGGCGCGGGTCATGGCTACGGTGGTGGACCTTAATGACCGTTATCCTGGCGATATTGGCGTGCTTGGTGCGCTCTTGCTTAACCACATCGAGCTTGCCCCGGGCGAGGCCGTCTACCTCGACGCCGGACAACTCCACGCGTATGTCTCCGGTCTTGGCGTAGAAATCATGGCCAATTCCGATAATGTCTTGCGCGGCGGATTGACCCCGAAATTCGTGGATGTGCCGGAGTTGGTGAAGGTCTTGACCTATGCGGCCGCCAATGAGCCGCGGGTGCAGCAAAAAGATAAGCGGAACCAAGACAACGTCCACGGCGCCGAGGCTTGGTCCTATCCGGTGCCCATCGATGAGTTCTTGCTCGACCGCGCCGAGCTCGGGCCGGATTCTTCCGTCGACCTCGATTATGACGGCCCCACCATCGCCTTGTGCACCGCGGGTTCCCTCAGCTTGCGCAATGCCGCAGGCGAGGAATTGATCCTTGCCCCGGGCCAGGCCGCATGGCTGCCAGCCTCCGATGGAATGGTTACCGCCCAAGCTCACGCTGTAAATGGGGAAAATCCTGAGGGCCGCACGGCGCAACTATTCGTCGCCCGAGTCTAAAGGACCTTATAACTGTGCCCCCCTTGCTGGAAAATCCCAGCAAGGGGGGCCTTTTAGGTCTTGGCCGCGTTTGGCTGAGGCTAACTCCCTGATACCAGTTGTGCTAGCCGCGTAGAGGACTTAACGCGCGGCGGAAGATCCTGCGGCAGAGCTTCCTGTTGCCGGGAGATCCGTGGGCTCCTGGTTGCCGGACTGTTGCGTAGGGGCAGGCTTCCCGGTTGCTGCCGGCTCGGCGTGTGATTTGTTTTTCGCCTGCGGTGCGCTAGAAGGCGCTCCCGCTCCGGCACCGTGCCCCTCTGTGGTGGCGTCAGGAGCCGCTGGGGTGCGCTGCGCGCTCCCCTTTGTATATGACTTTTGTGGAGTCTGCGTCGATGGCGGCTCCGGGGTTTCTGATCCGGCGGGTTCTACCGGTTTTCCGGACTCTCCACCCTGATCGCCTTGACCTGGCTTTTCTTCGCCTGGGGCAGGGGAGGGAGCAGATGAGCTTGGTGCTGGGGAGGACGGCGCTTGGTTATCCGGCTTGCTGGGGGTATCTGGGACTGCCTGCCTAGTGCCGGCGCCGTTACCACTCTGCGGAGCCTGGCCGCCCTGTGTGGACGGGGCGTTATTAGCGGAAGCGTCTGGAGAGTACACATTTCCGGGGCGGTACACCTTGGTAGGGCGGGTGGCCGCGTGGGGATGCGTGACGGCATTGGGCGCCAAGTATGGGTCCGTCGTTTTCGGGTGCTGATGGTCTGATTCATCAGCGCCAGAATTGGACTTTGCTGGGGCGGAGTTTTCCGTCGAAGGCTTTTTATGTGTCGACGATGTCGTCGATTCTTCAGCGGAGGTATTTTTTGGTGCCACAGTAGAGGTCGGGGACTCATTCGCGGCATTGGAGTAATGGGCGCTCGGAGTGCTCATGCGCCACACGCCCACTCCCACGACGACGGCGGCGATAAGGCCGAGCACGATGAATACGTACACGCGGCGTGAATCTGGTTTCATCGTGCCCTCCTTTCTTGGGTGTATAGGGTGGGTAACAAGTTGATAACGAGAGTATCATGCATTGGAATTCCCGCGACAGCCTGCAGATTCTGTGATATGTAAACAACACAGAGATAAGAAATCATATTCCTTATGCAATCCTTTTCATGCCCGATTTTTCTGCGCCGGAAAAGCGTGTATAAATGGCGCTAAACCCCGTCGAAGGAGTGAGAGATGAGCAGCTGGGACGAAGAGATTTTTAGCACCGATCTCAACGTGGATTTTCTAGATGAATTGGCAAACCTCGATGAAGAAGGGGTAATCCGCGCGGTACAAGATGCCTGCGAGGTAGCCCGCAGCAAGAACGATTTAACCGAAGAAGAACAACTCAACGCCCATGCTGCGGCCACGATCGCCGCCATTTGGGCGGGTGCGCCGTTCAGCGCCAGCGAAACCGTCGAGGACTACCCCTATATTAGGGACTTGGTGGGAACCGTTGACGATGCCTTGACCGAAAACGCCCTTGAGATCTTGGACACCGTCGAAGAAGACTACGACATGGAACCGTTTATCGAGGCACTTTCTTAAAACCCACCTCCCTCGGTGCCGCAGGCGCCGCCTAGGAGCAGAAAGGATTCTGCATATCTCACCATGCTTATAAGCATTGAAGGCATTGACGGCGCCGGAAAAAATACACTTGCGACCGCAGTGCGGGACGCCCTCCAAATCCCAGTAAAAACCGTTTCCTTTCCGCGTTATGAGACCTCCATCCACGCGCAGCTAGCGCGCGAGGCGCTCTACGGAAAGATGGGCGACCTTACGGATTCGGCCTATGCCATGGCCACGCTTTTCGCCCTCGACCGCTTTGGGGTAAAAGAGGAATTACTGGCGGCGAAGCAAACGCGCGAGGTAGTGATCCTAGACCGCTATGTAGCCTCTAACGCTGCCTATTCCGCGGCCCGGTTGCGCGACGATAGCCTTTTCCAGTGGGTTTATGACCTAGAATTTGGCACCTTGGGCCTGCCACAAGCAGACCTGCAGGTGTATGTGGATACGGCGGTGGAGGTGGCATCGGCAAGAGCGCAGTCCCGAGCCGCCAGTGATTCCACCCGCGAGCGCGACCACTATGAACGCGATGGGGGATTGCAGGAGCGCACCGCCGCCGCCTATCGGCGCTTAGTCGAATCTGGGTGGGGCGGGCGCTGGATCGCCACCGCCGATGCGGATACTATTACGGCAGCGATAAATGACCTTGTAGGAGATTAAAACGTGGCGCCAACGATTTTGGTTGTGGATGATGATCCAGCGATCTCGGAAATGCTGACCATTGTCCTTGAATCTGAGGGACTCAATCCGGTCCCCGTCATGGATGGCAACGAGGCCGTTCCTGCCTTCCGCGAGCACGAACCGGATCTCATCCTTTTGGACCTCATGCTGCCGGGCATGAATGGTGTGGATATCTGCCGCACCATCCGGCGCGAATCCGCGGTGCCCATTGTCATGCTCACCGCCAAGACCGATACCGTGGATGTGGTCTTAGGCCTTGAATCTGGCGCGGATGACTACATCACCAAGCCTTTTAAGCCGAAGGAGCTCATCGCCCGCATTCGGGCGCGCCTGCGCCGTACCGATTCCGCGGAGCCAGAAACCCTGGAGGTTGCCGATCTGGTCATCGACGTGCCGGAACACACGGTGCGCCGTACCGATGGCACCGAATTAAACCTGACCCCGCTGGAGTTCGATCTCCTGCTGGAAATGGCGCGCCACCCAGGGCAGGTGCACACCCGCGAATCGCTGCTGGAATCCGTCTGGGGCTACCGCAATGCCTCCGATACTCGTTTGGTCAACGTGCACGTGCAGCGCCTGCGCGCCAAGATCGAACACGATCCGGAAGATCCGCAGATCGTGCTGACCGTGCGTGGCGTGGGATATAAGACCGGCAAGGCCGGTGCCGGGGAGTAAGGAATCATCAGAATTCTAGACCGCGTGCGGCGCATACGTGACGCCATAGTAGATACGCTGCGCACCTCATTGCAGGCGCGCGTTATCGGCATGATTGTGGTCGCCTCCTCAGTGGTCATGATCATCTTGGCCTACGCCTTAGTCTCCGTGCTGACCCAGCGGTTGGTATCCCAAAAAGAAGACGTGGCGCTGCAGGAACTCGAGCGCGCCCGCACGGCGGTGGAACAGCAAATCGATGCCACCAGCTCGGCCAATTCGGTGCAGGTGCGCATCAATTCCGCGCGCGCTTCTTTGGATCAGCTCTCTGCGCAACAAGGCGATGCGCAGGCCGTGTATGAACCCGTCATCGTGGTGGAAAACCAGGATGGATCCATCACCACCTCGCCGGAGGATTTCCCGGTACCGGAACAAATGCGAGAGATGGTGGGCCAGGACCAGATTGCGCAGCAGTATTATCCGGTCCCGCGCGGAAATGGCGATTACTATAACGCGCTCATGGTGGGCACGCCCACCGATGCAGAGATTCCGAATTTGCAGGTCTACCTGGCTCTTTCCATGGAATCGGAAGAATCCACGATGGCGCTGATGCGCGGCTTGCTCTCTGCCGCCGGCGTGGTGGTCGTGGTCTTGCTGGTGGGCATTGCCTGGTTGGCTACCCAGCAGGTCATTACCCCGATTAAGTCCGCGTCCCGCATTGCCCAGCGCCTAGCCGCCGGCCATCTTAAGGAGCGCATGGCCGTGGACCGGGACGATGAGATGGGCCGGCTTGCCGCCTCCTTTAATAATATGGCGGATAAATTGTCCTCCCAGATTGCGCAGCTGGAGGAATACGGCGATTTGCAGCGGCAATTTACTTCCGATGTCTCGCACGAGCTGCGCACACCCATTACCACCGTGCGCATGGCTGCAGACCTCATCGAATCCGAGGCTGATAGCCTGCCCGCGGGCGCGCAGCGCGCCTCCAAGCTCATGTCCAGGGAACTAGATCGCTTCGAGGAGCTGCTCGCGGATCTGCTAGAGATTTCCCGCCACGATGCCGGCGTGGCGGACCTATCTACCACGGCCATTGACCTGCGATCCTGCGTGGATGCTGCGTACCGCCAGGTTGAGCACCTGGCACAGAAGCTCGACGTAGAAGTGGTTCGCAATATGCCGGACGAGCGAATTACCATCCAAGCCGATTCGCGCCGCATCGAGCGCATCCTGCGCAACCTCTTGGCCAATGCCATCGATCACTCCGAGGGCAAACCCGTGGTGATCGATATCGCCACCACGGACAAGGCTGTGGGCGTGGCCGTCACGGATCACGGTGTGGGCCTCAAACCCGGGCAAGAAGAGCTAGTATTCAACCGTTTCTGGCGCGCGGATTCTTCCCGCAAGCGCCACTCCGGCGGCACCGGGCTAGGCCTTGCCATTGCCCGCGAGGATGCGGCCCTGCACGGCGGTACGCTCGACGCCTTTGGCGTGTTCGGCTTCGGTTCCCGCTTCCGCCTCATCATCCCGCGCGAGCCGAATGCCGAGATTGGTGAAGAGCCCATCTCCCGCGAGATTCCAGGCGCTCCAGGAACGGGTTCTGACTCTGCGCACGCTGCGCTTGCCGATGCCCCTGCTTCCTCCGACTCCAGCGGCGCAGCTGGCGCCGCGAATGCTGGCACTGCGGATACTAGTACCGAGGATGCTGAGGAAGCGGAAGCTGATGCAGCGGAGGATGGTGCAGCAGAAGATAGGGGCGAGGCGTCCGCCGGTGGGACATCGCCAAGCAATAGCTCAGTGGTAGGCCGCGGAATTGGTATCGACGATGACTCCGCCGACGCAGCCGAGGCCGATGGCGATGGCATCCTGTGGCCCTCCGAACGCGAGCGCAACCGAGGGGCCGCGTCGCCAGAGAGGCGCTCCTATAAGGCGCCGGATTTTAAGGGGGATAAATAATGAATTCGGTCGTACCTAACGGATTGTGGCGGCGGAGCACCGCAGTGGGCGCGGTGGCGGCGCTGTGCTTTGTCACAGCCTGTTCAACCTTGCCGCACGATACGAGCCCCCAAGTCGTAGGCACTTACCACAAACAGGCCGATGGCCCGGAAGAGGTTATTACCCCAGAGGTGGGGGCGGACCCGGACCTTACCCTGCGCGATTTTTACCGCGCTGCGGCCGTTCCAACCAATGATCACGATGCAGCCCGTGGATTCCTCACGGATTCCGCCCGCGGGGTCTGGGATTCCTCGGGTGATGTCATGGTGGTCGATAGCCTGGATATCGTGACCGCGCCCGATAAGAAACAAGATCCAGCGGAGGACGTGCGCTCATTTAATGTCCGGGGCACCATCATCGGACGGCTCAAATCCGGTGGGGCTTATGTACCGGAAAATGAAGGCTACGAAGCTACCATCGATATGAAAATGGTGGATGACCAGTGGCTTATTGATGGGTTGCCGGCCGGATTGGTGATTGAGCGCAATGAGCTGCGCAATCATTACACCCCGCAGTCGCTCTATTTTTATAAACAAACCGATGATGTCCTCGTCCCGGATCGCCGGTGGCTCTATAAAGGCAGCGAAGAATCCGAATCCACGCTGATTACCCTTTTGATGGAAGGCCCATCCAGTAGCATCGCCCCGGCTACCCGCCGAGCAGCGGATGAACAGGTCACCTTTGCTGGCTACGACACTGAAAACGGATACCAGTTCGAGGGTCTGTCAGATTTGGATGAAAATGACCGCACCCGCTTTGCCGCGCAATTGGTCTGGACGCTTTCCGATGCCGGGCATATTGGCCCCTTCAAGATCAAGGCCGATGGCAGCAATCTGGTAGAAGGCATGGATACCGTCAGCGTGGATGATTTTGCTGACTATAACCCCAAGGTCAATAGCAATTCCCTGTCCACGCTATACGCCTTGAACGAGGGCAACGTGCTGGAAGTCGATAGTGGGGTAGCCGAGCCTATCAAGGGGGCCTTGGGCTCGAGCGGCAATGTGCAGTCAGTTGATGTCACCGAATCCGGCATGATTGCAGCGGTCAGCCGGAAGCCTAGTGGCGATTTTAAGCTGCAGATGGGCGAAATCGGATCCGCTATGCAGGACTCGGTCGACGGCAAGACACTGGCGCGGCCCACCTTTGAATTTAATGGGCAAGCCGCCTGGACGGTGGTAGATGGTGACCGCATCGTACGCGTCGTGCGTTCCAAGACCACCGGGCGGATTTCAGAATCCGAGGTCGATGCGCGCAGCATCGACGAGATTGAGGGTGAGATCTCCGTTATCCGCCTCTCCCATAGCGGCGCACGCGCGGCGATGATCATTGATGGCCACGTTTACATCGCCGCGGTGGCCCAATCCAGCAGTGGCGATAAGCGCATCGTCAATGCCCGCGAGGTGGGCCCAGAGGTTTCCGGATCGGCATTATCGCTGGATTGGAATAACGATGGCTCGCTCATCGTCGGTACGTCGTCTGGGCAGTCGCCGGTATGGCGCATCGAGCAGGATGGCTCTTCGGCCTCTACTATGCCGACGGGTAATATCACCGCCCCGGTAGTCGCGGTGGCGACCTCGCCATCGAAGCTATATATAACGGATTCCCATGCCATGTTGGAGCTTCCCGCCACGGTGGTAGATGAGGTGAACTGGCGCGAGGTGCCTGGCCTGCAGGGTCGGCGTTCTTCGCCTATCGTGTCCGATTAGAAGGCGGTTGCGCCCTAGACGGCGCAGCAAAAGCTTTTCGGGGGATGGGGCGGTGGTGCGCAGTGAGCGTGCGAGAACTGATATTTCCGCGTGCGTGTGCGGGGTGCCGCGCGCCCGGACATGTCTTGTGTGCGCAGTGCCGGGAGCACCTGCGCCAGGCTCCTTACCTGGTAAGCCGCCCGCGGCTTTTGGGAGCACCGGTATTTGCCTTAGGGCCCTATTCCGATATTCGCCGCAATATCATCATCAGCATGAAAGAACAGGGCAATAGGGAGGTGCGCGATCATATCGGTGCGGTGGTGGCCGCAGGCGTGGCGCACTTGGCTGCCCGCGGCGAGATTCCCCGCGAGCTGTGCCTAGTGCCGGCACCTACTCGTCGCCGCTCAGCGCGCATGCGCGGCGGCGATCCCGTGACGGCCATGTGCCAGGGTGCGGCGCGCCGGCAACGGTCCCTGCAGGTGAGCGAGGCGCTTACCATGGGTGCGGATACGGCGGATCAATCCGAGCTCAATGCGCAGGATAGATGGGCGAACCTGCAGGGGCGAGTGGGGGTTAGCGCCCCAGTGAGCGGTGAGCCGGCGCTGCTTGTCGATGACGTTATAACCACCGGCGCCACCCTCGCGGCCAGTATGGCGGCCCTGCACGCCGCCGGCGCCACGGTGTACGGGGCGTTGGCCTTCGCGGATGCTTAAGGTACATCACAAAGTGGGGTGTACGGTGTTACCCCCTAATACCATCAGGTCATAACCACTGGTATTATTAAAGGTGTCACAGAGGAACAGTTACTGTGATTGTTTCTAGTCCCCACTACCAAAGGGAGGCATCTCAATGTCCCAGCCAAATAATGCTCAGGTAACGATTACGGGCCGTAACGTTGAAGTACCGGAACACTTCCAAGAGCGCGTCAACGAAAAGCTGGCAAAGATTGAACGCCTTGATCCCACATTGACCTTCTTCCACGTGGAGTTGCAGCACGAGCCAAACCCACGCCGCGAAGCAGAGTCCGACCGCATCCAGATCACTGCGACCGGTAAGGGTCACATCGCCCGCGCAGAGGCTAAGGAAGACTCTTTCTACGCAGCGCTGGAAACCGCGATGGGGAAGATGGAACGCTCCCTGCGCAAGGTGAAGGTGCGCCGTGAATACGTCAAGGGCGGCCACCGCGCGCAGAAGGGCACCGGCGAAATCGCCGCAGAGATGGTTGCGGAGGCAGAAGCACAACGCGCCAAGGAAGAGCGCCTGGTCGATCCTTATGCTGAGACCGTCGAGGATGTTCGCCCCGGCCAGATCGTGCGCACCAAGGAGCACCCGGCCACCCCGATGAGCGTGGATGATGCCCTGAGCGAAATGGAGCTGGTTGGCCACGATTTCTTCCTCTTTGTTAATGAGGAAAACAATAAACCATCTGTGGTTTACCGCCGCCACGCTTTCGACTACGGCATCATCTCCTTGTCTGAGGATGCAGAGGGCTAGAACCTCCAGCGCCCGCCTAGAGCGCTAAACCACTTCTCCCTCCTTCCTGCCTATCGGGCTATTGCTCGATGAGGTGGGGAAGGGGGGGATTTGTCATGCTGTGAGCTATCCGTTTTCTTAGTGTCCTTAGTGTGAAATCACTATCGTTTAAGGGCGGGTAGAACGCGACAAGGGCAGTGGCGTGAGTACAATTGCGGGAAGTTAACGAATGTGTCGCGATAAGAAGGACTAACGAATAGTGTTTGGACTTTCCAAGCTGCTGCGCGCGGGCGAGGGCCGTACGGTCAAGCGCCTGGGCAAAATTGCAGACGATGTAATTGCACTCGAGGATCAGTACGCGGAGCTTTCGGACGATGAGCTAAAGGCCAAGACTGACGAGTTCAAGACTCGCCTGAAAGATGGCGAAGAAAAGAACGACATCTTGCTCGATGCTTTTGCTACCGTCCGCGAAGCCGCTTGGCGCGTCCTGGGACAAAAGCACTACCCCGTGCAGATCATGGGCGGCGCCGCCCTGCACTTTGGCAATGTGGCTGAGATGCGCACCGGTGAGGGTAAGACCCTGACCTCCCTGTTGCCCGCTTACCTCAACGCTTTGGAGGGCGAGGGCGTTCACATCGTCACGGTCAATGACTACTTGGCCAAGCGTGACGCCGAGATGATGGGTCGTGTTCACCGCTGGTTGGGCCTGTCCGTAGGGGTTATCTTGGCAGAAATGCGCCCGCAAGAGCGCAAGGAAGCCTACGACTGCGACATCACCTACGGCACCAATAATGAGCTGGGCTTTGATTACCTGCGCGATAACATGGTACGTACCCTCAATGATGTAGTTCAGCGCGGCCACAATTTCTGCATCGTGGATGAGGTGGACTCGATTCTTATCGATGAAGCCCGTACCCCACTCATCATTTCCGGCCCGGTTGATGGTTCCTCCCAGTTCTACGGCGTCTTTGCGCAGCTGGCGCCGCGCATGCGCGAGGGAATCCACTACGAAGTGGACCACAAAAAGCGCACCATTGGTGTCTTGGAAGAGGGCGTGGAGTACGTCGAAGATCAGCTCGGCATTGAAAACCTCTACGCGCCGGAGCACTCCCAGTTGGTTTCCTACCTCAATAACGCGTTGAAGGCCAAGGAGCTATTTACCCGCGATAAGGACTACATCGTTCGCAACGGCGAAGTCATGATCGTGGATGGCTTCACCGGCCGCGTTTTGGCGGGACGCCGCTACAACGAAGGCATGCACCAGGCCATTGAGGCCAAGGAGCAGGTGGAGATCAAAAACGAGAACCAGACGCTGGCGACGGTTACCCTGCAGAACTTCTTCCGCCTTTATGAAAAGATTTCCGGCATGACCGGTACCGCGGAAACGGAAGCCGCGGAGCTGCATTCCATCTATGGGCTGGATGTGGTTCCTATTCCTACCAATAAGCCGAATCAGCGCACCGACCACTCGGACCGCATTTACAAGACGCAAGAGGCAAAATTCGCCGCAGTGGTTGATGATATTGCAGAACACGTCGAAAACGGCCAACCGGTGCTAGTTGGTACCACCTCTGTGGAGCGCTCCGAATACCTGTCGCAGTTGCTTTCCAAGCGCGGCGTGCAGCACAACGTGCTCAACGCCAAGCATCACGAAGAAGAGGGCCAGATCATTGCCCGTGCGGGCCGCCCCGGCACCGTGACCGTGGCAACCAACATGGCGGGTCGTGGTACCGATATCGTGCTCGGTGGTAACCCGGAAGTCATCCTCGATGAAAAGCTGCGCGAACGCGGCCTCGACCCCTTCGAGGATGAGGAAAAGTACCAGGAAGCCTGGGAAGCCGAGATCGACGGGGAGAAAGAGCGCTCGAAGCGCTTGGGCGACGAGGTGCGCGAATCGGGCGGACTCTATGTTTTGGGTACCGAGCGCCACGAGTCCCGCCGCATTGATAACCAGCTGCGCGGTCGTACCGGCCGTCAGGGCGACCCAGGCGAGACCCGCTTCTACCTGTCCATGCGCGATGAATTGATGGTGCGCTTTGTGGGCCAGTCCATGGAGCACATGATGAACCGCCTCAACGTGCCCGATGATGTCCCCATCGAGGCCAAGATGGTCTCGAATTCCATTAAGGGCGCCCAGGCGCAGGTGGAGAACCAAAACTTCGAGATGCGCAAGAACGTGCTGAAGTACGATGAGGTGCTCAATGAGCAGCGCAAGGTGGTCTACTCCACGCGCTATTCCATCCTCGATGCTGATGACATCAAGGACGATATCCGCACCATGATCGATGACACAGTCTCTGCCTACGTCGCGGGTGCTACGGCTACCGGTTATGTCGAAGACTGGAACCTCGAGGAACTCTGGAACGCCCTTGAGGCGCTTTACGGCCCCACGATGTCCCCGGACGAGTTAGTAGAGGGCTCCGAGTACGGTTCCCCAGGCGAGCTCACCGCGGAGCAACTGCGCGATGCCCTCGTCACCGACGCGAACCGGGAGTACGACAAACTGGAGGAAGCCGTTTCTGCCATCGGCGGCGACAAGCAGATGCGCAATACCGAGCGCATGGTCATCCTGCCGATCATTGACCAGAAATGGCGCGAGCACCTCTATGAGATGGACTACCTCAAGGAGGGCATCGGCCTGCGTGCGATGGCGCAGCGCGACCCGCTGGTGGAATACCAGAAGGAGGGCGGCGATATGTTCAATGCCATGAATGAAGGCGTGAAGGAAGAAACCGTGCGCCAGTTGTTCATGCTGCGCAAGCAGTTCAAGCAGCAGGAAGAAAACCAAGAATCCGGCGGTGACTCGGGCTCTGGCCCTGCAGGCCAAGAAACCGTAGAGGCATAACGCTGCAGCGTCCTTTCGCACCCCCTTCCTCTGCCTCCCCGCCTTCGCGTGGTAAGGAGAGCGGGAGGGGGCACTGTCAGTTTTAGAGCAGCCGAAACGAGCGCAGCCCCTGGTCCGTGGCGGAGCCGGTAAAGGCGTGGCGGTGGGTGCCGATGACCGCGGAACCGAAGTATTCGCCATTAGGCCGCGCGTGCAGGCTGGTAAGGCGCAGGGTATCGGTGTCATAGGGGCTTTCCCGCCGGTGCACCCAGGAGCCAATATGAAGGCGGATGGAATCCGAAAAGCGCGGGGAATTGAGCTGGGCAAGCGGGCGGTAGCCGGCGGCGACCTCAAGGATGAAGACGACCCAGGCTTGGATATGGTGCTGGGCGGCAACCTCTGCCGTAGTGGGCAGGCGGCCGTAATGGATGCGGTGCGGGGCGATATACAGCTTGAGATGGGAGTAGCCGGGAATGGGCTCATACATGGTGAAATGAGTGCTCCTGCGAAAAAGGGCAGGGAGGCGAACGCGTGATAATTATCTCATGGGGGCGCTGCGCGCGCTATTTCTGGCAGGTTCCTGTATGAGGCGGGCGAGAATATAAGCGCAGTTCGCTATACTTTCGAGGGTTACAAAGAATTCGTGTACTGAAGGATTAAAAATATGCGTGGTCTCATCGTTGACTATGTCGGCGTCCTCGATGGCGCTGAAGAGGACAATCGCCGCTGGAAGGCATTGCTATCCGCGGCGAAGGCAAATGGTGCCGCAACCGCTATCTTGTCTAATGACCCGGGCGGTTCCGGCGCTGAGCACATTCGCGAGTGGGAATACCGCGGCAACGTCGATGCCGTGGTGTTGTCTGGAGAAATCGGGGCGGAAAAGCCGGAGGCTGCGGCCTTCCAAGCGGCTGCCGATGCCCTCGAGCTGCCCTTGAGCGATTGCGTGATGGTCGATGATTCGATCCTTAATGTGCGCGCCGCCGTCGATGCCGGGATGATCGGTTTCTTGTACACCAGCTTCGACCGCGTGTCCGTAGAAATTCAAGCCGTATTCGATATTGAAGGGGAATTTTAGTGGCTGAAGCCCGCGTCTATATTCCGGCGACCTATGCCATGTTGGCGGAGCTCGCAGAAACTGGTACGCTCGCGGCGCGTTCCGGTTGGGGTTTCATGGTTACCCCGGCCCTGCGAGATTTTTATACCGCAGGAGATGAAGAAGAGATAGCCTACTCCGCCTTCCTTGAGGCCTCTATGGCCTCGCTGCGCCTGTTGACCATTGGGGACGAGGAGAAGTTCCCACACCGGCGCGTGGTTATTTCCATTGACGTTGATGACACTGCAGTTACCCCGCGCCCAGATATGGGCGAGCCGGTGGTAGAGCTCCAACCGGCGCAATTTGGCACCGATAACCTCGCCGCCATTCACGTCGATATTGAAGAATCCGAAGAGGCAACCGCCAAGGCCATTGAGGCCATCGATTCCGCAGACCTGGGAGATGAGGATGCGGAGCTCGCGGTGGGCGATGCCCTGGATAACTTCATGGCCTTCTACCACCCCACGGAGCTGCCCTTCCTCGTGGAATTGCTTTAAGCCGCGCTAGTTTTCCCACTCCACGTTGGAGCGCAGGGCTTGCAGCAGCCCGCGTACCGCATCGCGACGGCGGGCGGTAGCGGTGCCCTCGGGAATGATTTCTGGATCATCGAGCCCGCATTCCGGATCCGCCGGTGGCCCCGCGTGCGTACAGCCACGCGGACACTCCTCAATAGCCGCGGCGAGGTCCTCGAAGACTCCAAGGACGTTATCCGCGTCCACGTGCGCCAGCCCAAAGGAACGAATGCCCGGGGTATCGATGATCCAGCCGCCCTGAGATTCGGTTCCTGTAGCGTCGGTGGGCAAGGGGAGGGCCACCGATTGCGTCGAGGTATGCCGGCCCTTGCCGATACCCGATACTTCCCCCGTTTCCCTTTCCGCTTCTGGAACCAGCCGGTTGACCAGCGTGGACTTGCCCACCCCGGAATGCCCGATGAGCGCGGTAATGTGGCCATCCACCTGCGCGCGCACGGCATCTAGGCCATCCTCGACTCCGGCTTCGACCACCGTGACGTCTAGGTCGGCGAATTCTTCTGCAAACGGCGTCGGGTCCGCGAGATCTGTCTTGGTCAGGCACAGGATGGGGTGCAGGTTGCCCACGAATGCGGCAATCAAGGCACGCTCGACAAAGCCGGAACGCGGGGGAGGGTCTGCCACGGCAGAAACGATCAGCAATTGATCGGCATTGGCCACGATAATGCGCTCATACGGATCCGTGTCATCGGCGGTGCGACGCAGCACGGAGGTGCGATCCGCGAGCTTGACGATGCGCGCCAGCGTGTCCTTGGCACCAGAGGTATCACCAACCACGCCGACGCGGTCACCGACCTCGATGGCGGTGCGGCCCAGCTCGCGGGCGCGCATGGCGGTGACTTGGGGGCCATCGTCAAGCGCAACGCCCCACCGCCCGCGGTCCTTGGTGATTACCATGCCGTATTTGGCATTTTTGTGCTTGGGCCGATCCTTGGTGCGCGGGCGCGAGCCCTTGCCGGGGCGCACGCGCACATCAGATTCATCAAAGGAACCGAAACGTCTAGCCATGTAAATCCTGTTGGTCGGGGTGCAGCATCGTCTCCCACATGCGGGCGAAACCGGGCAGTGTCTTGGAGGTAGTGGAAATATCCTCAATCTGGATATCAGGGACTTTCAAACCCAGAATGGCGCCGGCGGTGGCCATGCGGTGATCGGCATAGCACGGCCAATCGCCGCCGTGGAGTTCGGCGGGTTCGATCACTAGGCCATCGTCAAGCTCGGTGACCCTGCCGCCCAGCGCATTGATATTCGCTGTGAGCGCCTGCAAGCGGTCGGTCTCGTGGCCGTGCAGGTGGGCAATGCCCGTAAGCCGCGACGGCGTTTCCGCAAGCGCGCACAGGGCCGCAACGGTGGGGGTGAGCTCCCCGATATCGCCCATGTTGCGCTCGATGCCCTGCAGCTTTCCCGCCGGGTTGCCCGCTGCGGTCACGCTATTGTGCTCTTGGGTTACCATCACGCCCATATCCAGCAGGATCTGGCGGATGGCATCGCCTGGCTGGGTGGTATTTGCCGGCCAGTTCTTGATGGTCAAGCGCCCGCCGGTTACCGCCGCGGCGGCGAGGAATGGCGTGGCATTGGAGAGATCCGGCTCAATGAACCATTCGCGACCGGCGATGGGGCCGGGGTGCACCGTCCACGTAGTGCCATCCGAATCCACGCGCACGCCCGCCTGGCGCAGCATGCCCACCGTCATTTCCACGTGCGGCATGGATGGCAGCTGGCCGCCCTCGTGGGTGAGTTGGATGCCCTGGGAAAAGCGCGCCCCGCTGAGCAGCAGGCCGGAGACGAACTGGGAAGAACCAGAAGCATCGATGGTGACCTTGCCGCCTTCTGGTACGCCGTTGGAGGACACCGTAAAGGGCAGGCTACCTCCTTCCACATCAACGCCGAGGCTGCGCAGCGCATCTAGCGTAGTGGACATGGGGCGGTTATAGGCCTGCTTATCGCCATCGACGCGCACCGGGCCATCTGCCAATGCTGCGACCGGCGGCACAAAACGCATCACCGTGCCGGCCAGCCCGCAATGTACCGTGGCACCGTGTAGCTTCCCAGGCTGGACGTGGATATCGGCGCCGTCATGGGTGAAGCGAACCCCCATGGCACAGAGTGCATCCTCCATTAGCTGCGTATCGCGCGATACCAGCGGGGCGTGCAGGATAGACGGGGAATCAGCCAGCGTGGCCAGGATGAAGGCGCGATTGGTAATAGACTTCGATCCAGGCACCTGGTGCTCCCCCGTAACGGGGCTGGTAGCCAGCGGGGCGGTCCAAGGTTGAGACATAGTGTCCATAATAGAGGGCATGTGCGGAAGATTCGTTCTTTTTACCGAGTCCCTCCTCGATGAGGTGGGAAACCTCCCGGGTGTCCAGGAAGTCCACGCCCCACAAGGCACGCCAGGGCCGCGATATAATATTGCCCCCACCCAGCCCATTCCCATCGTGCGCGTGCGCGACGAGCTAGCGGAAGTCGATCCCGCGCGGTGGGCGCTTTTGCCGCAGTGGAAAAAAGACCTAGATGGACCGCCGCTTTTTAATGCCCGGGCGGAAACGGTGGCGAGCAAGCCATCTTTTCGCACCGCATTTAAATCCCAGCGCTGCCTTATCCCCATGAACGGCTATTACGAGTGGCACAAGGATGGCTCCACCAAGACGCCGTATTACGTCCATCCAGATCAGGGCCTGCTGTGGGCCGCGGGGCTCTGGGATACCGGGTTAGACCGGCTCTCTGCCACTATCGTGACCACCGCGGCTACCGAAGAGATGGAGTGGCTGCACCACAGGTTGCCGCGATTTTTGGCACCGGAAGAGATGCGCACCTGGCTAGAGGGCAGCGCCGACGAGGCCAAGGAGCTGTTAGTGCCCACGGGCCTGCGGGGATTTGAGTACTACGCGGTGGATAAGGCCGTGGGGACCGTCTCCAATGACTACCCGGAGCTACTCAGCCAGTAGATCGGCAAAGCCAGCCCCGCACAAGCGCGCGAGGTCTTCTGCGTTGAGCTCGATATCTAAGCCGCGGCGGCCGCCGGAGATAAAGACAGTCTCGAAGAGCACCGCAGATTCCTCGATCACCGTGGGCAGCGGGTTCTTTTGCCCGAGCGGGGAAATGCCGCCGTGCACGTAACCTGAGGACTTCTCGGCATCGTGCACCTGCGCCATGGCGGCCTTAGGAGCCCCCAGGGCGGCGGCCGCCTTCTTGAGGCTTAAATGGTGCGTCGTGGGAATCACGCACACCGCCAGCTCGCGGCGCGGGCCCTTGCCCGCGGTGAGATCAATAATGAGCGTTTTCAGCACGCGCTCGGGTCCTACATCTAAGGCCGCCGCGGCGTGATCACCAAAGTGATCCTTGCCCGCTTCAAAGGTGGATACGGAGTGCTTGACTCCGGCATCTTCGATGACTTTCAGCGCCGGGGTAGCGGCATGCGGGGACTTTTTGGCCATATAGGAATTTTAGCGTGAGACGTTAGGATAGATTGTGTGGTTAAAGAAACAGTGAGCGAAAAGGAGCTGCAGCGCCGCTTTGAAAAGGAAGCGCTCCCGCTGCTCGATCAGCTCTATGGCGGCGCGCTGCGCATGACGCGAAACCCGCAAGACGCGGAAGACTTGGTGCAAGAGACCTATCTGAAGGCCTATAAGTCCTTCCATTCCTTTAAGCAGGGAACGAACCTGAAAGCATGGCTTTATCGCATCATGACCAATAACTACATCAACTCTTATCGCAAGGCGAAGCGGCGCCCTACCGAGTCTTCTGCCGATGATCTGAGTGATTTTCAGCTCTATACCACCGCAGGCCACGATTCCACCGGGTTGGAATCCGCCGAGGTGGCAGCGCTTAAAGAGATGCCAGATAGGTCCATCTCGCAGGCCATTAATGACCTGCCGGAGGACTACCGGATGGTGGTCTACTACTCCGATGTGGAGGGCTTAGCGTACAAGGAAATCGCCGAAATCATGGATACTCCATTGGGAACGGTGATGTCCCGCCTACACCGTGGAAGAAAAATGCTCCGGAAGGCGTTGAAGGACGTAGCACGTGAACAAGGAATTGGATTAGAACACCCGGACATGGAGGACAAGTAATGGAAGGCGCAACCGGAAAGAACTGTGGTGCGTGCAGCTCCACTGAGGTACACAACCTATTTTGCGAGCTTCTCGATGAATCCACGACCTACGCCCGCGCTTTAGCCATCCGCGAGCACATTGCCCAGTGTGATTATTGCCAGCAACGCCTAGAGCGCGAAGAGCTCGTCCGCTCTCTCGTGCGCAATTGCTGTGCCGGCCAAGCTAAGGCACCGCAATCGTTGCGCCGCCGCATTTCGGTAGAAATTACGGAGATCGAATCCCGCGGGTAAGAAGCGCCCTTCAGAGCTGCGAACGTCTCGCAACAAAAGTCGGGACAGTTCGTACTGCCGTGTTTTCTCATCCAGTTCAGAAGCATACGTACAAACCGTCAGGCGCCCTCTGCCGAAGCGGTGCTGTAGAAAAAATTTTCCATAGGATCGCACTCGCAGCGGTTAACCCAAGAGTCAAACCCCACCACACGCCTTGGGGACCTAATGCGAGTGGATAGGCAAATAGTAGGGGCCTAACCCTGACGTGTACACTTTCTGGGGTCATGTCCGGCCCCGACTGGTGAATACGCATCCTGCGAATAGTTGAAGAACGGGTTCTATTGTTTGGGCTGGTACCTATCTGGTGGTAGCAGTGCTAGTTTTTCTGAATTCGCTGGCGGTAGTAATCACGATTGTCTTCTTGCATGTGAGCAAATTCCATGAGTACGCCCGGCCAGATGGGATACGTATCGATAAGGTTCTCTGCGATGCTTAGCAACGGTGAAAATGCGATCTCGCCCCATCTGATGCCTATACCTACTCTTTCGGAGTAGGCCGTGCTACTTAAGGGGCCAAGTGCCCACTGGCTCCCTGACATCGCATTCATCCATGTGCCGTTGATGGCGAGGACGCGGGATACTTTCTCTTCGTAGCTGTGTTTAGAGTTTAAGATTTCGAGTACGATCTCGAAGGGAAACTCTTTTGTGCCATCGGTGACCTGCTTGCGCTGAAGAGGCGTCAACTCTGCAAGTGTCGTGGGGACTGTTGTTGAAAGGAAGTCTTCCAGCCTATTTCCGAATTGTTGATGATATCCGTCAAACCACATGAGATTCCTATCGGGCTATGCAGGGCGTATAACCCAAGCCCCTGAATATTGATTTAATGTCTTGTCGAAAAACAGGTTGCGGATTTAGCCCAGTACCCAGTTTTTGCTGTCTTCTTAGACGATCGAGTGTATTCCAGCATACACTTTCTACTACAAGGAAGATTTCGTTGTTGTGTCCTGAGGATTCAAGATTCGGCTTTGTGGGGTGCAGCAGAGACGTTGTCGAAGTGAAGAAGGCGAGAATCGCTGCCCCGAGGAATTATGCGTCTAGATCGGTTTCTGGTGTCAGCAGGATTTAGCATGTCTCTACTCCATCAATTTTGGCGTAGTGAGGGCGATGATTGTGCGAGTTCGGGCTATTACCAGTTTGCACGGTGAGTCTCGGGCAAGGCCTGCATACTCGTCGTCGTCAAGTTTCTTTCGCCTTGAGGGGTAGTTGAGGCGAACAGCTTGCGGACGATGGGTACCCATATGTAACAAGGGCCATCATCGAGCGTGTCAAGTTGTTTGTGTGTGGGGTCGGACTATAGGTATTTGTCGAAGCGGTCGGGAAAGGCTACGGCCATTTGGTTGATGGCTTGTTTCCAGCCGGATACTCGTGCTCCTTCCACGAGCCTGCTGGCTGTAGCTGAGGCTCGTTTGCCTTGTTTTGCCCGCTTGATAGCTCGTTTGTCTTCAATATTGCAGATCATCAACCACAACGTCTTTAACGCGGATTCATCATTAGTAAATTGGACCCGGTTACGCGTGGCTTTACGCAGCTGGTTGTTAAACGATTCAATCGAATTCGTCGTATAGATAACCTTCCTTGCTGCTGGTGGGAACTGCAAAAATGGCACGAATCTATCCCATGCGTCCTGCCAGACCTTGACCGACTGAGGATACTTCACACCCAGTTCAGACTCGGAAAATTCCTTCAACGCTGCTTCTGCCGTGGATTCATCAGTAGCCGTATAAACCTTCTTCAACGCGGCTGATACAGCCCGGCGATCCCCGTAGGCCACCCACCGATTCGCGGCACGTATCAGGTGCACGATGCAGGTTTGTACCATGGAATTCGGCCAGGTTGCCTCCACTGCCTCTGGTAGGCCTTTCAGCCCGTCACAGCAGACGATAAAGACGTCTTTGACCCCGCGGTTAGAAAGATTGGCACATACCTGCGCCCAAAATGAAGCGCCTTCTTCTTTGGCAATCCACAATCCCAAAATATGCTTAATACCGTCGAGGTCCACCCCGATTGCCATGTACGCGGATTTGTTGACCACTCGGCCACCATCGCGGACTTTAATGCGCAACGCATCGAGAAACACTACGGGGTAGAACTCGTCTAACTGGCGGTTTTGCCAGACCATGACCTCATCGAGGACGGCGTCGGTGACTGCGGAGATCGTCTCATGGGAAATATCGACACGCATCGCAGTTGCCATATGATGCTGGATATCCCGAATGGTCATCCCACCGGCATATAAGCTGACGATCATGTCATCAACGTCGGTCAATCTCCTCGAGCCTTTGGGCACCATCGTAGGAACAAACGTGCCGTTTCTGTCTCGTGGAACATCAATGCTTACTGGCCCGTAATTAGAATCTACGGTTTTCGGATACGCCCCATTGCGATAATTATCCGTTCCAGCACTAGCTTTAGCTGCTCTATCACCGGATGCATAGCCCAGGTGAGTATCCATTTCCGCATTTAACCCGCGGGTAATTGAAGCTTGCAACATACCGCGAACCAGGTCGTTGGCATCCGTGGTGGACGTGCCTAGGTCATCAATCAGTTTCGCGATGTCAGGGTTAGCAAGCAGCTTCTTTTCAATCGCATCAATCTTGGCCTTATCAGCCGGATCTCGTCGTGCCACACTAGTCATTCTGGCTTATCTCCTTATGCAGGTTGGGAACCTACACACAAACCATTAGACACTCTCCCATCATCGCCGATCGCTATACCTGCTAAGGGAAGCCGGCAAAAGGAAACTACGAAATGAGTTCAATTAGAGCACTTCGGGGAAGCTATGACCGATGCCCCGATACGGACCAGTAGTACCAAACTAAAATGAGCGCCCTGGTAGCTACTACTCCGAGAGTCGGATTTCTAATAGAAAGATTAAAAACCCGGCCATACGAGTTCTTAAGGTGAACTGGTACGAACCGGGCTTTTAATATGTGCTGTACGTTATGCGCCAGGACGCTTGCCGTGATTAGCGGCCTTCTTGCGGCGATCCTTGCGCTTGCGACCACGCTTGCTCATTGCGCACTCCTTCGTTGAGGGTTTCTGAACTTTATTCAACTGTAGCGGCTAAGGGCGCCGAAACGAAAATTGGGGTGAGTGTTAGGTTCCCCGGGTCCGCGCTATTAGGCGGACACGCGGGAGCGGCCGCGGCCGCGATTGCGGCGACGCTTGAGGGCGCGGCGCTCCTCTTCAGACAGGCCGCCCCAGACGCCGGCGTCGAGGCCGGACTCGAGTGCCCAGTTGAGGCAGGAAGAAGCAACGGGGCAGCGGTTGCAGACCAGCTTGGCCTTAGCGATCTGGGTAAGGGCAGGACCGGAGTTACCTACTGGGAAGAACAGCTCTGGGTCTTCGTCGCGGCAAACGGCTTCGTGGCGCCAATCCATGATTGATATCTCCTAACAAATTTTTGACAGCAGTAAATACGAGCGCAATCCGTGCGAGGCAGGAAAGCACCTTGATTTTTAGGTGGTGTGTGAACTGGTCTGCTAGCAGTGGGGCCCGGTCTCGAGGTCGGGCCAGCGTCGCCGCCGCCTATGGTTCACGGTGTTGTTACCTGAAGTTTCCTCCAGGTTAAGAAGAGGTTTACGCCCTCTTTCTTTTTGCTACTAGAGAATCATGACATGTTTACCCGATCGCCGCTAGGGGTACGGGCTAAATTGTGGTTAACATCACGTAAATAGGCGCGGTGTGGGGGCCATAAATGCCAAAATCAAATTTTAAAGAATCCTGTGAGAATCGCTGTGAGCTGCAGCTATAGGTGCTATGTGGTGAGTGTGGTGAGGAAGAGACCGTCAAATCTCCCAGTTCATCCCCCTGCCCCCGCGCTACTGCAGGCAACATCGAGGCCCCGCCGTGGGTGGCACAGAAAAAATCCGCGCCGCATTAGTAGACTGGGGATTTGTGTCTAAGCAGAACAAACGCCAGGTAAATAAGCAGCAGCGAGATAAGTCGGCAGCGCCAGCGGCAGCACCGGATAGTGCCCCGCAGTCGGTGCTTATAGGCGTAGGCATTGCCACAGTGCAATCCATCGCGGTTATTTGTTTTGGTATTTTCCTCATCGTGCGCGAAGCGGTGGGCGCGGAAAATGACTCGATGGTTTCTGATTCCGGATCGGGAAGCTTTGTGGGGCTTGGCACCGCCATCTTTATCTTCATCGTCTTTGGCTTCGTCATCGCAGGCGCCTGGGCCATGGTGAAAGGAAAGCGATGGGGAAGAGGCGCCGTGGTCCTCGTAGAGCTCATCCTAGGCGCGAGCGCGTTTCAAATGTATAGCGGTGGATCCCCGGTGCTGGGAACTATCACCCTGTTAAGCGCGGTCGCGGTGCTTTATCTCTTGATGTTTAGGCGCGAGTCCTCGGAGTGGGCCGCCTCGAATTTCTAAGGGACCATTCGCGCGGGAGGCGCGAGTGGCACTCGCTTAGTCGCTGCTGAGGCCAACCACGGTATCGCCCCGGGTTTCTACAATGGTCTCGCCCGCCAACGTGAGGTGGACAGGACCACGGTAGCCGCCGCGGTCGACGGCAATTTCGCGCAGTACCTTCCCGGTAGACCAGTCCACCACAGCTATGCCCTTTTCGGTGGGCATCAGCATGCGCCCAGCCACTGAGATTGGGGTGCCGATGGCGCCGTCAATGACGTGATCGACCCGCAAATCACTGGGGGTTAAAAGGTAGAGGCGTTTCCCATCAAACCACGTCATGTGGTGCGGGAGATCCGCTATGGCTGGGGCGAAAGGGCTTGTACCGGATTCGATGGCGGCGGAAGGCTTTACGGGAGTAGAAGAAAGCTTTTCGCCCTGGTTGTTATAAGACTCAATGCGGGGTTCTGGGCCGGGGATATAGACCGCGGCGGCATCTTGGCCCACCGCGATAAGCCGCGCTCCATCGCGTTCCACGGAGACATCTGCGTCCATCTCTGGTTCCCGGGAGTCTTCCGGGGTGGTGGTTTGAAACCTTAACCAGGTGGTGTGAGGTTCCTCCGGGCACGATTCCGTCAGCGCGAGGTTCTCGGTACGCGTCAACGCCGAAGAGATGGTGCACTCCTCGTGCGGTTGCTTCTGCGCCTCCTGCTTGGCCTCCACGTCGCCGTATTCCACGGTGCGCACGAGATCTGAGCGCCACAGGTCGATTCTCCCAGCAGAAACGGTACCTACCCGGTCATTGGACTGCACGGGTATAACGTCCGGGGAATTGATAGCGCTGCGGGTGGAGTCATATTCACCCGTCGCGGCGTCGATGGCAACCGTATCCCCGCAGCCCACGCCCGTGCGATAGGTGGCAACCACCTTGCCCCAAGCGGTCGAAAGCGAGCAGAGTTCGGCGTCGCTGCGGGTATAGGTCCAAGCCGTGGAGCCATCGGCATTGGTGGCCGTAAGCACATCGCCATCGTGGCTAATGCTCAAGCCATGGGCGGAAATGGCGCGGTATTGGCCGGGTACGGGCTGGTTGGGCAGGCTGTAGGCAGTGGTGAGGGAGGAGGGGACATCGGCAAGCACAGCGGCATCGCTCTCCCCAGGAACCGCCTCTTGGTGCAGGTCCGCCTGGTGGATATTGGCGGTGGCTACTGAGCCGCCCACCGCGATGGCGCAGATAGCGCCGATAATGCCGGTGGCCTTCCAATCCGCAGCGGTAGCCCGCAAGATGGGGGCCTTAGTCATCGGCGCCCTCCTCGGGGCGTGCCTTTACCGCGCCGCGCCCCGGACCGGGACCGCGACTGGGGCCGGGATTGGTGCTGTCCCGCAGACCGCTTATGCGCCGGAAGCTGGCCGACTACGCTGGTGGCAGGCCCCACCTTTTCCTGCACGCCAGCGGGGATGGAAAGCGCCTGGGCAAGCTCCGGGGAGGTGGAAAACCACTGCGGCGGCGTGGCCGTATCTAGGCCTAGCTCATCGTTGATGACCTGCCATTTGGCCAGCTCATCGTAGCCGACCAGGGTGACGGCGGTGCCGGTGTGCCCAGCGCGGCCGGTGCGCCCGATGCGGTGGATAAACGTCATGGGATCATCGGGAACCTGGTAGTTGATGACGTGGGTGACATCATCGACGTCGATGCCGCGCGCGGCGATATCGGTGGCGACGAGGATATCCACCTCGCCCGAGCGGAAGGCTTGCAGGGACTTCTCCCGGGACTTTTGGCCCAAGTCACCGTGCACGGCGCCGACGCGGAAGCCGCGCTCAGCAAGGTCATCGGCCAATTGCGCGGCCGAGCGTTTGGTGCGGGTAAAGATGATGCTGCGACCCCGGCCCTGGGCCTGTAGGATATGCGCGATGACCGGCACCTTATCCATGCGGTGGGCCTGGAAGGTGACCTTGCGGGTGGTTTCGTGCGTGACCTCATCCGCCTCCGATTCGGCCCGGATGTGTACGGGCTTATTCATGAACTGCCGCGATAAGTTCAAAATGGCGCCTGGCATGGTGGCAGAAAACAGCATTGTCTGGTGCGCGTTGCCATCGAGCGCTTCCAAAATGGCCTCTATGGAGGGCAAAAAGCCTAGGTCCAGCATCTCATCGGCCTCATCGAGTACCACGATGGCAACTTGGCGCAGAACCAGATCGCCGCGCTCGTGCAGGTCGAGCAGGCGGCCTGGCGTTCCGATGACCACATCAACGCCGCGCTGGAGGAGCTTAATCTGCTCCTCGTAGGGGCGCCCGCCGTAGATGGAGGCGAGGCGGACCGGCAGGTGCGCGGCCGCGTCCTGCAAATCCGCGGTGACCTGTTGGGCAAGCTCGCGGGTGGGAACGACGATGAGCGCCCGCGGCGTCCCATCCAGTGGGGCAATATCCGCGTCATCAAAAACGCGATCGAGCAGCGGCACGCCAAAGCCAAAGGTCTTGCCCATGCCGGTGCGCGCCTGGCCAATGAGGTCTTGGCCATTGAGCGCAATGGGCAGGGTTAATTCCTGGATTGCAAAGGTTCGCGCGATGCCACGGTCAGCGAGCCCATCGCAGATTTCGGCGGCCACGCCGAGTTCCGCGAAGGTCGGTGGCTGGGGTTTTATGACAGACACACCTTGATAGTAGCCGGGATGGTTATAGTGGGGCCATTGGCATGTAAAACTCTAGTTAGAGGAGGATAAATTTATGGATATCAAGTTTGGTTTTGCAGATACCCCGCGCGAGCTGATCATTAGCACCAGTGGTGAGCAGGCGGAGCTAACGCAAAAGATTAATAGCGCCCTGGCAGAAAACTCCACGTTGGAGCTAGAAGATGACAAGGGCCGCAAGTACCTCGTGCGCACTGAGCGTGTGGTGTACGTCGAGGTTGGTGCCGCTAAGAAGCAGTCCGTCGGATTCGCCGGCGCCTAAGCTTGGGGCGTTCTAAAGGTTTGCTAATTCAGTTTTTGAATAGACAACCGGGTACCCTCAATGCCTATGGAAAGTAGGCAGAATCGCAAGGCTCAGCAGAGCCATGGGCGAATTCCGGATCACCCGAACCCGGTGGTCCGGTTCGCCCGCCGGTACGGCTGGTGGCGTGTGGTGGCTATCCCCGTGATGGTGCTGCTTACCGTCTGGGTGATTGTGGATATCGCGTCTGGCTCTTCGGCCGATGACAACGGCGATGCATCCAGCGCGGAAACCACCGCAGCCACTCCTACCCACGAGGATCTCACGGGCCCCGACCCCGCGAATGCGGAGGCGGTAGAGCGCGAGATCAGTGAGATGCCCCCTGGAAGTGACTTCACCAAAAAGGGCAAGGGCACTTTCCACGGAATCGGCCGCCCCGGCGCTGTAGCCGGCGAGGGTGGCGAGAAAAAGGTGCGCTATTCCATCGAGGTGGAAGATGGGCTCAATACCGCTCCCTATGGCGGAGATGATGCCTTTGCCGCAATGGTGGAGGCAACCCTTGCGGATCCACGCGGGTGGACCGCCCAAGGCGACTTCGAATTCGAGCACGTCGCCTCCGCAGACGATCCCGATACCCGCATCCAGCTGACCTCTCTGACCACGGCCGCTGAGCGTTGTGGCGAGAAGATCGAGACGGAAACCTCCTGCCACACCAAGTTTACCGGCGAATCCACCACCATCATTAATGAAGCGCGGTGGGTGCGCGGGGCCACGCCCTTTGAGGGCGATTTGGGCAATTACCGCCAGTACGTCATCAACCACGAATTGGGCCATGCCATTGGCTATGCCTCCCACCAGCAGTGCGGCGGCGAGGGCAAATTGGCCCCAGTGATGATGCAGCAGACGCTGAGTTTGAACAATAAGCAATTGCATGACCGCAATCCCAAGGAGGTCTATCCTGATGAGGATGTGACCTGCGAGCCTAACCCGTGGCCATATCCCAATCCGGAGCACAAGGATCCCCACCAACCCCAATAAGGAGTACTGGATGCCGCTTCCCCCAGAGCATGTTTTAAGCGCCTTCCACGCAGAAACCGGTGCGACTGGGTCGCGCCGGGCCCAAGGCGATCAGCTGGGCCCAGTATGGGATAACGGCATCAAGGTGGGCGACGTGGTTTACTCCCAGGCCGGCCCCTTCGCGGCATGGTCTGCCAAGGTGCGCGAAAAACTAAGCGTGCCGGGCGCGCGGGTATCGCGGCCGGTTCTCGCGAGCGACGGCCGCCACACCGCCGCCGGATGGAAGGCGACGCAGTTCCTTCCCGGCGAGGTCGCCGGGCGCATCGATGAAGCAGCGCAGACGGCCTTGCGCTTGGACGATGCCATGGCCAATGCGCCTGCGCCGCCGAGCACGCACCGCGATGATGCCTTCGCCCGCGCGGAGCGCACCGCCTGGGCGGAGACGGGGGAGGCCTACGATAAGGCCGCGCTTGCCGATGTCCCCTTGGTCACCGCCCATACCGCCCTGCTGACCACCACGGTCTTTTATGGCGCGCACCCACCGGGGATTGTGGATCTCGTGCCGAGCCAATCCGCGCGCCCAGCCGGGTGGAGCGCAGCGCTTGTGATCGTGGATGGATTGATCGCACAAGTGGTAGATGATGACATCTGTCAGCGGTTTGGCCACGTGCCGGGCATGCAGGAGCTTTTGCTGCGGGCGGTGTCCTATCGCCGGCATATTAATGATCTGAATCCGCGCTCGCGCTCGAATGTGCGTTCCAATATTGAGCGAGTGGAACAGTTTCTTGTGTCTAGGGCATCTGCAATACTGGGGCGGTGACTTACGATCCCCATTCCACCGCCCGCGCGGGAGTGGTCCTACCGCCGTCGCCAGAGGTACGACTCATTGCCCGCACCCCGTCCGCACGCGCCCGATCCTGGCCCGTTGAGCTGCCGGAGACCGGTACCTGGAAGGTAACCGGCACCGCCGGAACCGGCGTATCCAGTTTTCTTATCGATACCGTCATTCATGCCCTCGACCGCGCCCAGGAGACGGGGGCAGACCCCTCCGGCATCCTCGTGGTTGCCGCCTCCAAGGAATCTGGTGCTCGCCTGCGCCGCGAGCTTTCGGAGCGCCTCGAAGATTATGCGGCACAATCCTCCATGGTCCGCTCCATTCACTCCTTGGCCTTTGCACTTCTGCGCAGTGCAAGCGACGAGGAATTGCGCCTTATTACCGGCGCGGAACAAGACGCCGTTATCCGGGAATTGCTCGAAGGCCATGCTGAATCCGGCCACGGCGATTGGCCGGAGGAAGTTCGCCCCGCCCTAGAGTACGTAGGTTTTGCCCGCCAACTGCGCGATTTTCTTTTGCGCTCCATCGAACGTGGTTTAAGCCCCGCGGATTTGGAGAGCCTTGGTGCGAAGTACGGCCGCGGGATGTGGGGTGCCGCCGGTAAGTTCCTGCGCGAATATGAACGCGTCCAGGCACTTTCCGGGGCGCATTCTTATTCCGCGGCCGAGCTAGTCAACCAGGTCTTGCTGCGCCCAGAACTTACGAGTTCGCACCCGTGGCACACCATTGTGGTTGATGATGCTCAGCTATTGGATCCCACCGCGGGCGAGCTCATCTCCCGCCTGGCACCCGATGCACAATTGCTAGTCATTGGCGGCGATCCGGACCAATCCGTCTTTGCCTTCCGCGGTGCTAATTCGCAGTTCTTTGAGGATTTTCCCGCGGAACACCCCATCGAGCTTTCGCAGCCGCACCGCAACGGATCCCCGGCCTGCATTTCCATCGTGGATTCTGAGGGCCGCCTTCGCGATGTGGTGGCCGATACCGTGCGCCGCCGCCATTTGGACGATGGCGTGCAGTGGCGCGATATCGCCGTCATCGTGCGCTCGACGGCGGATATCGGCCAGATGCGCCGCACCTTGCTGGCCGCCGGTGTACCCGTACATATCAGCCCAGCCGACGTGATTTTGGCAGAACAGCGCCTAGTATCTGCCATGCTCCTTGCCCTGCGCGCCTTGGAAGAAAACCTCAGCAATGCAGAGCTCGAGGACTTGCTTACCGGCCCAGTGGGCGGGGCGGATCCCGTCACCCTGCGCCGCCTGATTCGCGGTCTGCGCCGGTGGGCGCCCGATACGCGCGGCATGGATAGCCTGCGCGAGCTCTTGCAGGGTGAGCTTCCGGACTTCAATGGACAACTCACCGAACGCGAATTTTCCATCCTAGAGCGCGTGCGCGCAGTACTCTCCGCGGGGCGGCAGGCTGTACAAGCTCAGGCTTCTGTGGAAGAAATCCTGTGGGAGGTATGGAGCGCTACCGAGCTGGATACGCGCTTGCAGGCATCCGCGTTGCGCGGCGGCGCCACCGGTTCGCAGGCGGACCGCGATCTTGATGCCATTATGGCGCTATTTGATGCCGCCGGTGATTACTCCGAGCGCCGCCCCGGCTCCTCGTTGCAGTCCTTTTTAACCCACATCACCGAACAAGAACTGCCCACCGGCGTCCGCGACCGCCGCACCGCCATCCCGCAGGCCGTAGAGATCATCACCGCCCACGGCGCCGTTGGCCGCGAATGGGATACCGTCATCGTCGCCGGAGCCCAAGAAGGCACGTGGCCCTCGCTGGGGGAGACTGGATCCATTTTTGGCCAAGAAGATCTCATCGATCTCTTGGACCGCGATATTGAGCCCGATACCCCTGTTAGCCACATTGCCTCCCGTTTGGCAGAAGAGCGCCGGCTCTTCCACGTCGCCACCACGCGCCACCGGAGCCGGTTGCTCATCGCCGCGATGGAAAACCCTAATGAGGATGCCTTTGCAGAACCTTCCCGCTTCATCGCGGAATTTATCGGGCGTGGGGTTGATGTACCTGGGACAATGGCGCGCCGGGAAGCCAGCCGTGCCTTGCGCGCCGCCCAATTTCCCCGCGAGTTGGACTTAGACGTTTCCGAGCCGGCACAGGTGTCCCTGCGCGATGAGCCCGAGTTCGATCCCCTCGACGTGGCGGTGCTGTCCGTTCCTTCCTTTGTGGCGCAATTGCGCCGCGTGGTCACGAACCCAGATTCCGGCGAGGCGGAGCGGCGCCAAGCAGCCCGGCAGCTGGCGCGCTTAGCACAGGAGGGAATCCCAGGCGCCCATCCAGACCAGTGGTTTTCCGCGCGCTCTGTGGCATCGCATACGCAGCTGCGCGGCAGCAAGAGCCTGTCTCCGTCCCGGGTTGAAGCCCTGCTCAACTGCCCGCTCAAGGCGATTGTGGGCAACCTTGCCGAGGATCCCAGCGGCGCCGAGCACCTTTTACGCGGCGACCTGGCCCACGATTTCTTGGAGGCCATCGGCCGCGGCATGGATGCAGAAAAGGCCCGCCTGCTCGTCATGGAGGCCTATGAGCTCATCTTGGACGTTCCACAGTGGCAGCTACAGACCAAGTTAAATGAATTTTCCCGCCTGTTAGAGCGCACGCAGCAATGGGCACAGCAATCCGAAGTCAAAAACGAACTCGTCGGGGTCGAAGTACCCGTCTACGTCGAGGTAGCCCCGGATATCCGGGTAGGTGGATTCATGGACCGCTTGATGCAGGATGGAGATGGAAATTACTTGGTCGTGGATCTCAAGACCGGTAAATCTGTAGTGACGGTGCCGGAAGCGGAAGAAAACCGCCAGCTAATGACCTACCAATTGGCCTTGTCCCGGGGCAGCTTTGACGGGCAGCGCGTGCGCGATGGCGAAGGAATGCCGCGCGCAGGCGGGGTGCTTGTCTTTGCCGGAAAAGATTCCAAAAAGATCACCACGCGCACACAAAGTCAGCTCACCGCGGAGGCACTTGAAGAATTTTCTGCACTACTGCCACCACTGGCGGCGGAACTGCGCGGACCGCAGCTTACCGCGCGCACCAATAAGGATTGCGATAAGTGCCCCATTCGTCCCATCTGCCCGGTGCAGGAGGAAGGAAAGATGACAATCCATGCCTAAGCAGAATTTTTCCCCGGAAGAAATAGCCCAAGCACTGGGTAAAGATTATCCACCCACTAAGGAACAAGCCCACGTCATCGAGGGTCCTTTTGGCCCCAAGCTCGTGGTCGCCGGCGCGGGTGCCGGTAAGACGGAAACCATGGCCTCCCGCGTGGTCTATTTGGTGGCCAACGGCTACGTGCGCCCAGAAGAGTTGCTGGGGCTGACTTTTACGCGCAAGGCGGCCCAGCAACTAGAACAGCGCATTCGCCGCCAGCTCATTCAGCTGCGCGATTCTGGGCTTATCGTCCCCGGCAGCCCCGCCGCGGAGGCACTTACCAATATCGCGCCCACCGTGGCCACCTATGACTCTTATGCCGGCGAGCTAGTGCGCGAATACGGTCTTTTGGTCCCAGTGGAGCCCTCAGCGCGAATCATTACGGAGGCAGAGCGCTTCGCCATTGCCTATGACGTGGTAAAAAACTACGGCGGAAAATTAACGGATACAAATAGCTTGGGAAACATTACAGAAACCCTGCTGAAGATGACCTCCAATATGGATAATTCCTTACAAGGCCCAGATGGTATCGCCGAGTTCGCGAGGGATTTCCGCGCCGATATAGACAACCTGGAAAAGGCGCCGAGGACGGAGGGCAAGTATTCCAAGAATCTGCAGGATTGGATTGATGCCCAGGATTGGCGCGTGCAGTACGTGCCTTTGCTCGAGGAACTCAAGCGCGCGCAGGCAGAACAGCAGGTCATCACCTTTGGCGAGCAGATGTCTGTAGCAGCGCGCCTCGCGCAAGCGCACCCGGCCGTGGGCAAACAACAATCCCAGCGCTACCGCGTGATCATGCTGGATGAATATCAAGATACGTCTTATGCCCAGCGCGTACTGCTGCGCAGCCTCTTTGGCGGGGAGCAGAAAGACATTTCCGTGACCGCAGTGGGCGATCCTATGCAGTCTATCTATGGATGGCGCGGAGCTACCGCAGAAAACCTCACCGCGTTTGTGGAGGACTTCCCGCAGGCAGATGGCACCCCTGCCCCCAAGGACCAGCTGACTACCTCGTGGCGTAACCCGTCGGGTGCCTTGAAGCTGGCTAACTCGGTGGCGGCCGGGGTCTTTGCCGGCGGCCCCCGCCCCGTCGATGAACTGTGTGCGGCCCCGCACAAGGGCGAAGGCGAGATTGAGCTGGCCTATTTTGCCAGCGAGGACGAGGAACACGATTATATTGCCCAGAAAGTAAGGCAGCAGTGGGATGCGCGCGAAGGCGATAGCTTTAGCGCAGCGGTACTGGTGCGCACCAACCGGCAAACCGCGGCCATTGCAGCAGCCTTGGATGCCGTCGATGTACCCAATGAAATCAATGGCCTAGGTGGATTGCTGTGGCAATCGGAAATCCAGGATCTGGTAGCGCTGGCAACTATGTTGGTGCGGCCGGAAGACGCGCAAGCCGCCCTCCGCATTTTCGCCGGGCCCATTTGCGGGCTGGGCATGGGCGATATCCAAGCCCTTGCCGCACGGCAAAAGAATTTGGCGGGGGCGAAGCAGGAGCGCCTGCAATGGGAAGAAGGCATGGATCCAGAGGAGCATCTGCGTGCCCAATTGGCGCAGCTTACGGCCGAGGGCCCTGATCAGACGGTGGGGCTTGCCGATGCCCTTGCAGACCTCGGCGAGCGCGATCGCTACACCCCGCAGGGCTTGGCGCGTATGGAACAGGTATCTGCCAAGCTGCGCTACCTGCGCACCTACTCGCTGTCCAAGCCTTTAAACGATCTCTTCGCAGACATCGAGGCCATCTTCAATATCCGTACCGAGGTACTTGCCCGCGGTAGCGCCGGGGGAGCCACCCACCTGGATAAATTCGCCGATATCGTCGCGGGATTCCACGGAGACTCCTTGTATGCGCTCCTAGATTATTTGGAGCTCGCTCGCGAGCATGAAGATGGCCTCGAGCTTGGGGAGGTTCCTGCCTCTACGGATCGCGTACAAATCATGACCGTGCATAAGGCCAAGGGCTTGGAGTGGGAGCACGTCTATGTCGTGCACGCGGATTCTTCGAGTTATGGGGCACAAGCAGAGACCTTTTTGTCCAAGATCGAAAAGGTACCCGGTGAAGATGACTACATCGAGGTATCACCGGATGCGGTCGCCCAGTCCGAATTCGAAAAGGCCTGCAAGGCATTCAAAGATGATGACCGCGCGCTTAAAGCGGAGGAGGCAGCCCGCCTCTTTTATGTGGCCTTAACCAGAACCGAGTCCACGTTGACCGTTACCGGCTCTGGTACGAATAACAAGCCGGGCAGGGGCAAGAAGGTCCCGTATGAGTACCTTGAAAGGCTAAAAGAATCCTTCCCCCAGTACGTAGTGGAGTGGACGGTGCCCGAAGAGCCGGTGGAAACCTCGGCCAGTGCGGCAGAAAGCGGGCTCTTCCCGGCACTTGAAGCAGATCCGGATTCCCTGGCCGGCGCGGATGCGGTGCTAGCCGCCATGGAGGACCTTCCTGAGCTGAGCCACGGCGAGACCTTCGAGTTGTGGGAACAGGATGCGGGCGCGCTCATTGAGGAATACAAGTCCCTGCAGCAACCGGTAGTGGATGTGGAACTTCCCAGCGAGCTGACCGCTTCTGACATGGTGGCCCTGGGCAGCGATCCGCTGCAGTTTGCGCGCCGGCAGCGCCGCCCAGTGCCGTTTAAGCCCAATTCCTATGCCAAGCGGGGCACCGCCTTCCACGCCTGGTTGGAAGAGCGCTTTGGCAGCCCAGCGCTGCTAGGGGAAGAGGAATTGCCGGGTATCGATGAGCCGGAGGACTTCGACTTAGAAGAGCTGAAGGAATCCTTCCTGAACTCCGAATGGGCGGAGCGCCAGCCAGATTTTGTGGAGGCGCCGTTTGAAATCACCATCGGCAGTGCGGTGGTGCGCGGGCGAATGGATGCCGTCTTCCGCTTGGCAGATGGCACGTGGATGGTGGTGGACTGGAAGACCGGTCGACCGCCGAAGGGCGCGGACATGGAAGCAGCGAAGATCCAGTTGGCGGTCTACGCCGAAGCCTGGCGGCGCATCCACGGCGGCGATAAAATCCGCGCGGCTTTCCATTACGTTCACGATGGTTATACTTTTGAGCCAGATACTTTAGCCCAAGGCGAGGAGCTGCGTAGCCTGCTTGAATCGTCGGTAGCAGGCCACTAGGGCTAAGGTATGGGGACGGAATGCGGACGATGATTGGATATTTGCGTCTCCGTATAACCGGCGGAATGAAAAGTCGATCCAGAAAAGAAGGCTGGGCCAGTGGCCAAAAAACGTGCGAAGGCGTTCAAAGGGCGTATTAAACAGCGCTTTTTGCCGCAAGTCGAGTTGTCCTCGCAACCTGATCACGCGCTCCTTGACGTCATCACTGTGCCCAAGGATCAAAATGCCAGCCCGTGGCGGCAGTTGGCCAAACGTGCGCTCTGGGCATTTGGCATACTCATCTTCGTCACCGTCGTGGTGTACTTAGACGGCGAGGGCTATAGCGAGGACATGTCGCTTTTGGATTCCTCCTACTATGCCGCCGTCACGCTGACCACCGTGGGGTATGGCGATATCGTTCCGGTCACGGAACGATCGCGGTTTATCAACCTCGTACTTATCACACCAGCCCGTCTCGTCTTCCTTGTGCTGTTGGTTGGTGCGACGCTATCCGTGCTGACGGACAAGGCCCGTCGCACCTTTGAAATCCAGAACTGGAGAAAACAATTGCGTAACCACACCGTCGTTATTGGCTATGGAACGAAGGGTGCCGGGGCAGTCGCCGCGCTCTTGGCAGATGACGTACCCACCTCCCAGATCGTGGTCATCGATAACAACCGCGCGTCGCTGGCACATGCCGAACACCACGGGCTGGTCACCATCTTTGGTTCGGGCACCAAGCAGGACGTGCTCAAGGTGGCTGGGGTGGAGCACGCCAACTCTGTTGTGGTCACCCCGTCCTCGGACGATACCGCGGTGCTGTGCTGCCTATCCGTGCGAGAGCTCGCCCCCAAGGCCAAGATTGTGGCCTCGGTGCGCGAGTCCGAAAATCGCCACCTCTTGCGCCAATCCGGTGCCGATTCCGTAGTGACTTCTGCAGAGACCGCTGGCCGCCTGCTGGGGCTTGCCACCGTGACCCCCACCGTGGTGGAAATGATGGAAGACCTGCTTTCACCTAACGAGGGCTTTTCGGTATCTGAGCGCGCCGTGCGCGAGTTCGAGGTCGGGTCCAACCCACGCCATCTGGCGGATATCGTGCTCGCGGTACTGCGCAATAACGAACTCCACCGCGTCGATACTGCTGATGCCTCCGCACTGAAACCGGGCGACCGCCTGCTGTATATCAAGCACGATCTGGAACAACCCGTGGAAGTGCAAGATGATGACGAGGAGGATTAATTGTATTTGCCCGTAACACACACGGGACTAGTGCCTGCTACCGCGAGTGGGGACGCCGCGTTGGTGGAGGAATTGCCGGAAGGTGTGGGAACGCCGGAGATGGTGGACATCGGCACGCTGCACGTTTTTGCCTGCCCGGAAGCGATTGCGCGACGGATGGGGCAGCTGCAACCTGCGACCTTTTTCGCCGATAACACCCTCGTCATGCAGGCCATTGCTTTGATTCGCAACCGGTTGGAACAGCGCTTCGATCCGCGCACGGGCCACCCGTTGGACTATCCAACGCCGGGTATCGTTGGCCGCGATCCGCAGGATTCGCGCCGCATGGTATTCCCGCGCCTGGACCCAGCGGTCATTGGCCTCATTGAGCTCAAAGGCGAGGACAAGATTTTGCTGGCGCGCAATCGCGGGCGCAATAACTTCTTTTCCTTGATTGCTGGATACGTGGAACCGGGCGAGACAATTGAGGCCGCCTTTGCCCGCGAAACCATGGAGGAAACCGGGCGACACATTGACAATCTCCGCTACTGGGGATCCCAGCCGTGGCCGCCGAGTGGCTCGCTTATGCTGGGCTTTCACGCAGAGACATCGGATGTCCATGCCACCTGCCATACTGATGGGGAACTGGAAGAAATTCGTTGGGTGACCCGCGCCGAGCTGCCTAAGCTCCCGCTGGCCACCGCGGGTTCTATCGCACACACGATGATTATGGAGTGGTATCACGGTGAATAAGCCGGATTTGTCCCTGCTGGATGAGGATCAACGCCGCGCGGCCACCGCCCCACGTGGACCGGTGTGCATTTTGGCGGGTGCGGGCACCGGTAAGACCCGCACCATTACCTATCGCATCGCCAATATGGTGGATCAAGGGTTTGTGAATCCCCAGCGTGTTTTGGCCGTGACCTTTACCGCGCGTGCGGCGGGAGAAATGCGGGATCGCCTGCGCATGATGGGTGTTGCTGGTGTGCAGGCTCAAACCTTTCACGCGGCCGCGCGGCGGCAGCTGAAGTATTTTTGGCCGCAGGTCGCGGGCGATCTGCCGTGGACACTCTTGGACAATAAATTCCCGCTGGTAGCCCGCGCGGTGCGCTCGGTGGGGCTGGATAATTCCAAAGACATGATTCGTGATGTGCTGGCGGAAATCGAATGGGCGAAATCCGCGCTGGTCAGTGCCGAAGATTATGAGAGCGTCATCGCGGAAACGGATCGCACCGCCCCGGCCGATGCCGCCAAGGTGGCCGAGGCCTTCCGGCGATACGAAAAGGCCAAAGCTACACCGGATATGATGCATCTGGACTTCGATGACCTGCTCATGCACATCGCTGGCGCCATCGAAAACGTCCCGGCCATTGCGGAGACCTTCCGCGAGCAGTACCGCACCTTCGTCGTTGACGAGTACCAGGACGTCACACCCCTGCAGCAGCGCGTGCTGAACGCCTGGTTGGGCGATCGCGATGATCTCACCGTGGTGGGCGATGCCAACCAGACCATCTATTCCTTCAATGGCGCTTCGCCGGAGTACCTGCTGAATTTTTCGCGCAGTTATCCGGATGGGACCATCGTCAAGCTTCAGCGCGACTATCGTTCCACACCGCAGGTAACGGATTTGGCGAACCGGGTCATCGGCAAGGCTACGGGGCGCGCGGCGGGCACTCGCTTGGAGCTGCAGGGCATGCGCGAGCCTGGGCCGGAGCCCACGTTTAAGGCCTACGAGTCCGAGGAAAATGAGGCGCAGGAGGTGGCTGGGCAGGTGCTGACCCTGCTCAATCAGGGTGTCCCAGCCTCAGAAATTGCCATTTTGTACCGCATCAACGCCCAGTCGGAGCAGTTTGAGCAGGCGCTTGCCGATGCCGGAGTGGTCTACCAAGTCCGCGGCGGTGAAGGTTTCTTCCGCCGCCCGGAGATTCTGGAGGCCATTCGCGTGCTCATCGCCGCAACGCGCCGCGATGATTTGCCGGAAGACCCGGTGGCGATTGCGAGGGCCGCCTTCGTGGAGCTTGGGCTCAGCGCCACCGAACCGCAGGGCGCGCAGGCCCGCGAGCGCTGGCAATCGCTCAACGCGCTGGTGGGGTTGATCGAGAAGATCGTGGAATCCACCCCGGGCATCGATCTTAATGGGGTGCTGGGTGAGCTGCGGCGCCGCTCTACCGATAAGCAAGCCCCTGCCATGGAGGGCGTGACCCTTGCGACGGTGCACGCGGCGAAGGGCTTGGAATGGGACGCCGTCTTCCTCGTCGGGCTAAGTGAAAAACTCATGCCCATCAACCACGCCATTAAGGCGGGCGACGAGCAGATTGAGGAAGAACGCCGCCTGTTTTATGTAGGCATTACCCGCGCCCGCGAGCACCTGGCGCTGTCGTGGGCATTGGCGAAGACAGCCGGTTCGCGGGCCTCCCGGGAGCGCACCCGGTTCTTGGACGGCATCGCGCCAGGCGTGGAATCCTCTGTGGGAAGTGGCCGCTCCCGCCGCCCGAAGCGCTGCCGCGTATGCAGCGGTGTTTTAGGGACCCCGGCGGAAAAGGTCATTGGCAGGCATGAAGACTGCGAGGGCAGTGGCGATGACGAGGTCTTTTCCGCCCTGCGCTCGTGGCGCGCGCAGGTGGCCCAGGAAGAAAAGGTTCCGGCCTATGTCATCTTTACGGATGCCACGCTGCAGGCCATCTCGGAAGAGTTGCCGGCAGATGAGGCGGAGCTGCTGTCTATTTCCGGAATAGGACCCAATAAGTTGGAGCGCTACGGCGAGCAGATCCTAGAGGTCATTCGCTCGGTGCGGATGTAGCCAGATTGACCTTGCCGCCGAAACACACCGGGCACCGCGGATGGGCGATGGCCGTGCGCTGCTGGTGGCGTCCGTAAACGTCTACCTCCCATTGCTGCCCCGGCCGTGGGAAGGCCGTGGGCGCGCCTGGTGGTAAGGGGCGCTTGCTTAGGCGGCGGATCACCACCTGTGCTTGGGCCGCTACCGCATCGATGACCAGGTTTTCTGGCTGTCTGCGCACGCTGGTGAGCTGGGAGGCGATGGCGCTCCACTGCGGATCCGCATCCACGTGGAATAAGTGAATGCACAGCGGGCAGGGGCCTTGCCCTTCCACGCGCAGGGGCCCGATGATGCCGCGGTTATCTAGTAAGGAAATGGGCAGCCAGGTTGTCGGGGTGCCAGCAAGCGCATTGGCGCAATCGATGGGGCAGTGGAGCTGGTCTACGCCAAGCACCGTAAAAAGCCCATCGAGGTCGTGGATATAGGAAAAGATATTGTCCTCATCAAGGGGGATGCGCACCGTATATCCATCTGCCGTCAAACGGGCGCGCAGCTCCACAGCGAGCGGGGATTCGCCCAGCATGATGATGGTTTCAGGCTTCTTGGGATGTGGCGGCAGGGGCCAGAGGATGCCATAGGCTAGGGCATCATCGATAAGGCTGCTGGCGGCAGCGCTATCCAGACCGGCCGCTTCCAACCGCGCCGCCAAGTCGGAAGAGTCGACCGGTTGATGGGCCGTGGCAAACGCGCGGGCTACGCCCGGCGCATTGCCCGTATCCGCCACCGCCACCCGGGTGGCATCCATCCCGAATTGCACCACGGAATCCTCGCGGCAGAATACACCACACCCTGGCGCCAATGTCACGAGCTGAGTCATGTCTTGTGAGGCAGTCATTGCTTCCCCCGAATCCCCTCAATCACCCCGAATACGGCAGAGCGCCGCGTGTGCGTCCATTGCACCACAGGTACAATGGCCTGTCATGTCGAGCACGCAACCACCTGGAAGTAACCGCCCTGAGGTCAAGGTTATCCGCTCTGCGCGGCGGCGAAAGTCGGTGCAGGCGCGCATGGTGGCCGGGGTCTTGGAAGTGCGCATTCCAGCCTGGATGTCCGCCCGCGAGGAAAACGAGGCGGTACAGGACATGCTCGCGCGCTTAGAAAAGAAAACCGGTGGTGCGGCGAAGACCGATGCGGCGCTCCTTCAGCGCGCCGAACAGCTCAACGCACAGTACCTGGAAGGGCGCGCCTGGATTGGGTCCATCCGGTGGGTGAGCAATCAAAATACGCGGTGGGGTAGTTGTACTACCTCCACCGCGGATATCCGGCTGAGCAACCGCCTACAGCAGGTGCCGGATTACGTGTTGGATTCGGTCATCATCCATGAGCTAACCCATACCTTCATCCCGCGCCATGGGCGCGAATTCTGGCAATGGGCCGATAGGGCACCCCACGCCGAGCGGGCCAAAGGCTACCTTGAGGCCTACCAGCGCTGGGGCGGTTAGCGCGGGCTACTTTTCCTCGCCGCCGTTGTCCTTATCGGTGTTCTCGTCGCTGTCGTCACCGTTGTCGCTGCCCTTGGAATCCTGGTCCTCTGCAGAATCCTTGTCCTCGTCGGACTTATTGCCGGAATCATCGCCGTTTTTGAGCATCTCTTCCAGCTTCGCAAATTCTTCCTCGAAGCCCTCATCTGGCTCGTCATCCAAGAGGGAATCAATGAAGGCGGCCGGGTTATCGAGGTGCTCTGCGGTAGGCAGAAAGTCTGGGTGGTCCCAGGCCTTATCGCGCTTCTCTGCACCCACGGCAACGGTGGCGCGGCGCCACAGCTCGGCAGCCTCGGTCACCTTGGGGGCGTTGAGCTCGATGCCAACGACCTTGCTGAAGGCCTGCTCGGCAGATCCGCCGGTGCTGCGACGGTGCGCCCACGCCTCAGTGAGCTTGGAGGTAGAGGGGATGCGCTCGCCCAAAGCCTCGCTCACGACGTGCTCTGCCCAGCCCTCAACCAAGGCCAGCAGGGTTTCTAGCCTTGAAGCGGCTGCGGTGTTCTTGGAGGTAATGCGCGGGGAGAGGTCCATTCCCTGCAATTTGCTCATTGCTTCTTGGATGGCCTGCGGATCGCCGGATTCCAGGTTGAGCTCGCGGGCGAGCTCTTCAATGTGGGAGGTATCAATGACCAAACCGATGGCGTATTCCTCCACGGAGGAGACGATGCGCTCTACCAGCCACGGCACGTGCTTGAACAAGCGCTGGCGGGCGGCCTCGCGCGCGGCGATGTAAACCAGTACCTCTTGGCCAGGAACGTTGAGCTCGCGCGCGACCTTCTGAATGGTATGCGGCAAAAGCGCCACCGTATTGGCCGGGGCGATGGGCAGGCCAAAGTCGGAGCCGGTTAGTGCCTGGCTGGCCAGATCGCCCAAGGCGTGGCCTAGCTGCATGCCGAAATTCATGCTGGACATTTGGCCCATCATCTTGGTCATTGGACCCATCATTTCACGGGCCTCTTCCGGCATGGACTCCAACTGGGCATCGTTCATGTGCTGGGCTACCGGGGTGACCATGCGCTTCCAGGCGGGCATGGTTTCTTCCAGCCACTGCTTGGAATTCCACGCCTGCGTGGCGCCGGAAGCGGTGGGGAGAATGGAGGCATCGTCAAGCCACAGCTCCGCTAGGCGCACCGATTCCTCTACAGCCTTGGAATCTTCTGCGCTGATATTTTTTGACTTGGGGATCTGCTGCAGGGCGATGCGCTTGGCCATGTCGTAATTGACCGGCCCGGAGTTCTGGGGCGAGTTCATGGACGAACCCATGCCGGAGAGCATCTGACCGAACTGGTTCAGCATGTCTCCGAGGCCGCCACCATTACCGCCGCCGAATGCGCCGAACGGGTTCTGGTCACGACGGCCGTCATTATCGTCGTCATCGTTATTTGGGAAAGAAAAACCGAATCCGTTGCTCATGTGCTCCAATCTACCGGCACCGTGCGGAAAGTTTCCATGATCACAGCAACGCTGACAGCGAACAGTACGCCAAAGGTTGTAGGCTATTGCTTCGTGAATTCTCCTGCTAGCCGTCGCGTCCGCACCATCGCCTGGGGTGCCATCCCCGTTGTGCTTACCGGTGCGTTGGTATCGCTTGACCATATCCCGGGCACCGATGTCTCGCTGACCGTTCCTTATGCTGCCGAAGGCCCTGGACCCACCGTGGATACGCTGGGCGAGGTTGATGGCACCCAAGTCGTTGATGTGCAGGCGCCGAAGACCTATAAGCCCAGTGGGCACCTCAATATGACCACCGTGTCCGTGCGTACCAATATGACCTTGGCGCAGGCACTGGGGCGCTGGGCGCTTACCGATGACACTTTGGTGCCCATCGATACCGTCATTCCGCAAAACATGACCGATGAAGAGGTCCAAGAATCCAATAAGCAGGCTTTTACCCAATCTGAATCCGCAGCCACCATCGCGGCGATGGACTACTTGCACCTGCCGGTCAAAATCACCGTGGCTGAGGTCGTTAAGGACGGCGCCGCCGCGGATCACCTCAAAAAAGACGATGTCATCACCGCCGTCGATGGCACCGAGATCACAGAGCCGAGCGAGGTCCAAGACATCATCAAGGACAAAAGCCCCGGCGATAAGGTGAAAATCAGTGTCACCCGCGGGGACAAAGAGCTCAGCGAAGAGATCGAACTGGGCGAAAACCCGCACGATAAGGGCAAGGCGTTGCTGGGAGTAGCCATGCTATCGCAGCCCAAGGACGATATTTCGGTGAACTATAACCTGCAGGATATCGGCGGGCCGTCAGCGGGCATGATGTTTACCCTGGCGGTCATCGACAAGCTCAGCGATGAAGACTTAACCGGTGGCACCTTCGTGGCCGGCACCGGTACCATTCAGGCCGATAGCAAGGTCGGGCCAATTGGTGGCATCGAGCATAAAATCGCCGCCGCGCACGATGCCGGCGCTGAGCTCTTCCTGGCGCCTAAGGACAACTGTTCTGCAGCGGCCGGCAGCGACCACGGCGATATGACCATTGCGCAGGTAGAAACCCTCGACGATGCCGTGGCGGCCATGAAGGACTTTGCAGCGGGCAAAGACGTCAAGGAATGCAGCTAATAACAGCTCATGGGGCCGAAGCTTAGTCCTTAACTAGGCCCAAGTCCTTGATCTTTTCTTCTGGGTCTACCTGGTCAGAAGAGATCATCTGTTGCATGACCAAGCCTTCTTTATTATCCACCACGGTGATAACCGCGGTGGTGCCCAACGTGGACCAGCCGACGACGCGATCGCCATCGTCCTCGATGGCATGGGAGCTGCGCAGCTCCGTGAGTACCTGGGTGGTCTGGGAGGCCTTGGAGTGGGACTTGAAGAACTGGAATTGCCCCACCTTAGGACCCGAGCAATTGTAGGAAGAATCCCCGCCGGTGGAATCGCAGCGCTCAAACTGGGCGAATAGGTCTTTGGGCGCCAGCGACTTATATGTGTCATAGACCTTGGCCACCGATTTATCCAATTCGCCGCTCGCGCTCGGCTCGCTGGTGGAGCTTTCTTCGGAAGCCTCGTCCTCGTCCTTGTCTGCTGATTCTGACTCCGTAGAAGACGTGGAGGATTCGGTGTCGCTTTCAGAAGCTGTGGTGGTGGCCGCAGAGGTGGTCTCCACTGGGGTATCGTCAGGCGCATCTGCATCGGAGGAACAACTTGCCGCAGCCACGCTGAGCCCTAGTAACGCCGCCGCGGTAGCGGTACGGGCAGAAGAACGGCGGGAGAAGGAAATGCGTCGCACTGTATAGAACTCCTTGGTTGCGGGCTTAATTGTCCTTAGTCTAGTTCATCCGGATCTTGGTTGAGGCCATAGCGCAAAGCGGCGATCACGCCAGGGGCCACCTGCGGGCCGCCGCGGAGCTGAATATCGTCCTCAGCAAAGGGGCCCGCTGCCTCTAGCTCTTCTTCGGTGGGCCGCAGCTGCAGCAAGGTGGTCTCAATTCCTTCCTCGCGCAGGGCACCCGAATAAAGGCGCGCCGGGCGAGGGGAGGGGTCCTCGCTGGAGGTATCCCGGAACTTGATTTCCTGGGCCAAGATGGCGCCCGCGACCTCGCGCGGCCAGGCTAGGCGGGAGACGTAGTCGGCCAATTCCTCGGAGCCCGGCTCGATGTTTTCCGGGACATTGTCTTGGACGATAAGGGTCAGCGGGGACGCGGTTTCCTCATCCATCGCCGCAAGCTGATCCGCCACCAGGTGGGTGGGAACAAGGGCGAAGATGGTGGGGCGGGCGTCCCAACCTTCAGCGTGGACGAAATCCACGGCCTCCGTCATAGCGCGGTTTAAAGCTGGCTGTGATAATTCGGGGGAACTCATAGGCATCCTTATTCGTTATCTGTGTATTGATTCCTTAAACTGGGAAAAGTCTACATGTTTAATATTCGCACTATTTGATTGGAGCTGGCGTTGTCCCTAGGGTCATCCACACCAGCCGCCCCGTTGAAGCGGCCTCCTAAGGTCGCGGCAATTATTGCGGCCATCATTGCCGTCCTCTTATTCTTCGGCCCCATGCTCGTGGGCATGTACACGGATTGGAGGTGGTTTGGCTCCATTGATTACCGCAGTGTTTTCACCACTGCGATTATTGCGCGCATAGTCCTCTTTATCATCTTCGGGCTCGTTGCTGCCGCGGTGGTGTGGGCAGCCGGGTTCTTTGCTTGGCGCGGCCGCCCCGATTCCCTGGATATGGGGGATCTGAATTCTCCGGTCTATCAGTACCGCCAGTCCATTGAGAAGTCCATGGGCGTGCTATTCAAGGTCATCCCAGCCATCGTGGGTATCATCGCGGGCTTTATTGGTCAGTCTCACTGGCGCGATGTGATGCTCTTCCTCAACGGCCAGGACTTTGGTGTTGAGGACCCCCAATTCCACCACGACTTGGGCTTTTATGCCTTCAGCCTGCCCGTGCTGCAGATGGTGGTGAGCACCCTGTCCATCTTGCTCGTGCTCGCTTTCCTCATTGCCTTGTTTGGTCACTACATCTTGGGAGGAATCCGCATTGGCAATAAGGCTGCGGGAGTGCGTGGCTCCATCTCCCGCTCGGCGCGCCTGCAGCTCGCCATTACGGCCGGGCTGTGGATGGTGGCCCAGGTCGCCGGCTACTGGCTGGAGCGCTACGGGCTGCTGTATTCCGAGCACGACCTGTTTACCGGTGGTTCCTACACGGATATCCACGCCTACCTGCCCGCCAAGATCATCTTGATGATCATCGGCGTCTTCGTCGCCATTGCGCTCTTTATGGCCATCGTGATCAAGGACCTGCGCATTCCTGGCCTCGCTGTCGTGCTCATGCTCGCGTCCTCGCTGATTATTGGCCAGGCATGGCCGCTGCTGATGGAGCGCTTCTCGGTACAGCCAAACCGTCAGGCCAAGGAAAACGAGTCCATTGCCCGCAATATCGAGGCCACGCGGTATGCCTATGGGCTTACCGATGACCACGTGGATTACAAGGAAAACTGGGGCGGCGATGACGTATCGGATGACAAGGTTGCTTCCGATAATGCCACCATCAATAACCTGCGTCTGCTGGATCCAGAGATTTTATCGCCGACGTTTACCCAGATGCAGCAGCTGAAGAACTTCTATGGGTTCCCAGAAACGCTGTCCATGGACCGCTACGAAATCGATGGCAAGATGCGCGACTTCGTCGTTGCGGCCCGCGAGCTGGACCCGAACGAGCTGCGCGAAAACCAGTCCGACTGGATTAACCGCCACACCGTATATACCCACGGCAATGGCTTCGTAGCCGCGCAGGCTAATACCGTCGATGAGGTTGCCCGCGATGCCGGGTCCGCCCGCGGTGGTTACCCCATCTTCACCGTCTCTGACCTGCAGACCCAGGCCGGCGAGTCTGAGGGCGAGGGCGAGACCCAAGACGCTGAGAAGTCCTTGGGCATCAAGGTAGACCAGCCCCGTATTTACTACGGCCCAGTCATCGCAAGCGCTGCCGATAACTTGGACTACGCTATTACCGGTACCACCGGCGAGAACCCAGTGGAGTACGACACCGATAGCGCCAACTACACCTATGACGGTGACGGCGGCGTTGAGATTGGCAACCTCTTTGACCGCACCATGTATGCCGCAAAGTACCGCGAGCTGAACTTCCTGCTTTCGGATCGCGTGGGCAGCGAATCCAAGCTGCTCTATGACCGCGATCCCCGCGAGCGCGTGGAGAAGGTTGCCCCATGGTTGACCACCGATTCCGCTACCTACCCGGCCGTTATTGACGGCCACCTGAAGTGGATCGTTGATGGCTACACCACCCTGGACTCCCTGCCGTACTCGCAGCGCGCTTCGCTTTCCGATGCCACCCAGGACGCCCTCAATCCCGATGGCACCACCCAGCGCTTGGTCAATGACCAGGTGGGCTATATCCGCAACTCCGTGAAGGCGACGGTGGATGCCTATGACGGCAGCGTGGACCTCTATGAGTTCGACAAGGAAGACCCCGTGCTCAAGGCATGGGAAGGCGTTTTCCCGGATGTGGTGAAGCCGGAATCGGAGATCTCCGATGAGCTGCGCGAGCATTTCCGTTACCCAGAGGATATGTTCAAGGTGCAGCGTGACCTCTTGGCCCGCTACCACGTTGATGATCCGAACGTCTTCTTCAATAACGACGCCTTCTGGTCTGTGCCGAATGACCCGACCGCGGAAGAATCCCGCGACCTGAACCAGCCGCCGTACTACGTGATGGCTGCTGATCCAGAGACCGGTAAGCCGAGCTTCCAGCTGACCACCTCGTACCGTGGCTTGAACCGTGAGTTCCTGTCCGCACACATGGCGGTATCTTCTGATCCGGACACCTACGGCGATATCACCGTGCGCGTGCTGCCAACCAATACGCAGACTCAGGGTCCAAAGCAGGCGCAGGATGCCATGATGTCGTCTGACCAGGTTGCCCGCGACCGCACCCTGTGGGAGGGCACCAACGACCTGCACAACGGTAACCTGCTGGCCTTGCCAGTCGGCGGCGGCGAGATCCTCTACCTCGAACCGATTTACTCGCAGCGCAAGGATCAGGCCTCCGCCTTCCCGAAGCTGCTGCGCGTGCTCGTGTCCTACAAGGGCCGCGTGGGCTACGCACCGACTATCGGTGATGCCCTAGAGCAAGTGGGAATCGACGCCAAGTCTGCCCAAGACATCGAAGAGATTGAGGGCGATTCCGGCGAAGACGATGCCGATAAGGACAGCTCTTCTGCGGATAAGAAGGACGAGAAGAAGGAGTCTTCTGAGGAATCCACTCCGGCTTCGGCCCCTCGTTCCTCCGATGAAGCAGGCGCTATCGATGACATCAACAAGGCCTTGAAGGGTCTGGAAGATGCCCGCGACGGTTCCTTCGAAGAGTACGGCCGCGCCCTAGATGAGTTGGATAAGGCAGTTGAGTCCTACCAGAAGTCCGAGGGCTAAAACCTCCAACTTCTCGCACTCGAAACTCAGGAAATAAGGCACCTACCCAGGGGATTTGGGTAGGTGCCTTCCTGTCTGTATAGTTACAGAAGTCGCCGGGACAGAGCGAATACATTAAGTATTAACGCACTGTTCAAGCGCAGATGATGGAAGTCATCTCGACGCGGGGTGGAGCAGCTCGGTAGCTCGCTGGGCTCATAACCCAGAGGTCGTAGGTTCGAATCCTGCCCCCGCTACCAACTTCCAAGCCCCTACCAGTGGAAACGCTGGTAGGGGCTTTAGTTATTTCTCTTAAGGAGCACGTCCTGGGACTCAAATCGGGACTTTAGCGATGGCATTTGGTCACTTAAGCCGGTTTGGAAGTGATGCTGCCCGACACGCCCCTAAGCGTTACCCTTCGCGCGGTTGTGGGACTTACACAACAGCTCGCAGTTGCTTTCGGTGGCACCACCCTTCGACCACGCTGTGACATGGTCGGCATCCATCTCAGACTGCGGCCAAGGGTTGGCAGAATAACAATAACGGCAAGTCATATAGGTGCAAAAGAGCACTCATCTCTTTGTTAAACAGCACGATGGTGCTTATCGCCTAAAGAAGAAAGAGTGACAGCATAACCACTGTGGTTGCAAAGGCATAGAACGTAATCACCAGGCCTGCCTTATTTGCTTCCTGTAACGGTTTCTTCGATCAGGGAGAAAGGCATATTCGTCCCCACTCTCAAACTTCAATCCCCGAATATTAAGAATGCAACCTTGCCTATTCTACAGAGATAAAACCGCTCCTGGGTGCGGTGATTGTATTTATCACATTATCTTAAAAGGTAGGTTTATTTGTGAGATAGTGAAATTGTTCCAAGAACATACTCACTCCCTCAGCAAGGATAAGAACATGCTTCACTACACCCCATTTTCAAAAGAGTGGGGTTGCCCGCAAATCGTGGACACGTAGTTAAGCTGCTTAGGGGTTAAGCAGCGGCCTTCTTATTACCATTTTGA